>JBDLSU010000366.1:0-2870 GCA_039799405.1 Pseudomonadota bacterium
GCCGCCCTTTAAAAAGTGGATATCAAGTGCATCTCCCATATGGTTAATGGACATACGCTTTTTTTGAGAATTACGCCACCAGCACCGATATCCAGATTCGATATTACCAAAGGAATATTTAAGATCCTTTTCTACCGTCGCCATATAGAATAAAATGGTGCGTGCCAACCAAATAACACTTCGGTGTATGCCCGGTGCCTCTATGTGTTTCTTACTGTTTTTCACCACAACATTTTTTCCGTCTTTTTTCACTACCACATTTTCAAAAGAGTCAACATCGGCCGATTCTTTATAGCCATTACCCCAGCCAGAACAATGCCCACATGGGCACTGTATTTTTCCACCGAGCGGAAAAGGATATTTCGCCGCAAATTCATCAAGTGCCCTTAAAACTGAACCGCAAACTATTCCTGTTTCGGCAACACCCATATAGTCCCGTTGAAAAGCCTTGACTGCTTTTTCTGTTTTTGCAGAAAATTTGTTGTAAGGACTCGTCCCGTCTGTTGTCCCGCCAGCAAATCCAGTCAATCGAATATTAATCTCTTCGACCAAAGGGCCACTAGCCCCAATCTTTATGCATCCTGATTCATCACATTTCAAATTAACTGCAGTTTTTGGCGTACCATTCTCGCCGCGCGCATCCTCTTTTGTTGTTGGAATTGGCTTTATAGGGATCGGTGCGGGTGCTGCTGCTGGCGCTGCCGCAGGTTTGGGTGCTGGTGCTGGTGCTGGTGCCGCTGCTGCTGGGGGCGTTGAGGAGGAGGATGCTGCGGGTGCTCCAGAACCAGCGGCCCCCTTCTCCAGAGGCAATTTCAAAGTAGCCCCCTCAAAAATCGTATCCTCAACTTTCATGCCATTCAATGTCGCCAGCGCCTGCGCAGTGGTGCCATTGGCTTTCGCTATAGCACCCAGCGTATCGCCTTTTTTAATGGTATAAGTCTTGCGCTTGTAATCCCCTGGTGCATCCTTGTCTTTTTTCAGTGGAACTTCATGTTTGACCTTGGCACTCAACACCTTGGCCGAATACTGCTTGGCAGTCGGTACAAAAGAGCGCACATGCTTCATTTCATTGGTTGTAAAGCGTTCGACGTGTAACGTCAATTCAGCACCCACTTTCGACGCAAACGCAGCCACTTTGCCTTCAGCATCGGTCACGCCTTCGGCAATCACTTGCGCGCCATGCTTGATTTGGTATTTCAACCCCTCAATCCCTTTTCCCAAAGGATCATGCAGCGCCAATTTCACCTTGCTTGCAATTTCTTCCAAATCAAATTTATCAGAATTTCCCATCACATTACCCTACTCAATTTAGCGAATCATTGGAATACATCAAAAGCCTATTTCTTTCCAAAAAGGTCTTTTTTAATTCCATCCAACACATCGGACATGGCGTTACCCAATACTTCATTCACTTGCGATTCAATTTTATTTTCAATGCCATGCGCCAGCGCTTTCAATGGATCGGAACTATCTGATGCAATCGCCTGACCCGCAGCATGGGCAAGATCAGGATTAATGCCTTTCAACGCGTCTTCAATAATTTTCTCTTCGGCACCACGCGCCAGTGCTTTCAAAGGATCCGTACTATGTGACGCCACCGATTGACCAATGGCATTGGCCACATTGGGGTTGATACCACTCAAGGCACTGGCAATCACCCTGCCCTCAAGCCCTTGTGCCAGTGCTTTCAGTGGATCAGCGCTACGGGAGTGAATCACATCGCCAAGCACACCTGCCACGTTGGGATCAAGCTTGCCCAGCGCACCAGCCACGGCACTATCTTTCACCTTATCGGCCAAGCCTCGTAAGGGATCATCACTCAAGGAGGAGACAGCCTGCTCCACGGCATCGGCCATGGTGGACGCTGCCGCTTCTGCCGCACCTGTCACCGCCTCCGCGACTTCGTCAGCCACCTCATCCACCAGCAACTCCCACTCATCATAAGACTTGCCGACCAATACTTCGAGCTTGCCCTCTTCCTTGTCATAGATCTGCGCGGTACGCCCATGTTCATCCAGCCTGCCGGTGAAAATACGTCCATCGGCAAATTTGGCGGCATAGGCGATGTCGCCAAACTCATGCTGGACGAATAAATCATGCACATCCAGCCGGTTACTGAAGGCATCCGGAATATTCGCCACAGGCGGCGGTGGAATATGCACCGGAATGCTGTTTGGCCCGACAAACTCATGCTTGGCCGCGTGCGATACATATTTGCCAGCCGTGCCTTGCTCGATGCCCTTGCCACTGTATTTGATATAACTGCCGCCGCCATTGATCACCACTTCTTCTTTGGCGCTCAGGGTGATGCGGTTGGCGGTGTGGGTGATGTTCAGCTTGGCCAGCGCGTGGATATTTTTTTCCAGCGCAGTGATATCGATATCGCCCCCGGCCGCCACCAGCTTCATGCCAGCTTTTTGCACCAGCAAGCGGAAGGTTTTGCGGATGGTGGCAAACATGCTGTCGCCGCTGGCAATGGAAAAACTTTTGCCAGTAGTGATGGCGGTATGGTCGTCACTGGCGATATGGGTCGATTGCGGCGTGGTGGTTTCAATCCCGGCCGGGCTGGCCAGCACCAGGTGGGCGCTGGTCAGTTCGGGGAACTTGCCGCCACCGCCCTTGATGGCGTCATGTTGCTCGGCCAGGGTTTTGGCAATCGCGCTTTGATGCACCTTCACTTCTTGCACACCCAGTTCTTCGGCCGATTTGGCCTGATGCTGGTGCAAGATGCGCGCCTGATCCAGCCGCGCCACGGTTTCCCCCATGTCCTTGATGTGGGACCCGGCATTCAGGCGCGGCTCGGTGGTGATCAGCATGCCACGCGCGGCACGGGCAACGCCCCAGGCATTGGTGGTCAGTTCCCAGCCTTC
>JBDLSU010000367.1:0-5139 GCA_039799405.1 Pseudomonadota bacterium
ACAAACATCGGGGCGTGCGCTACATTGCGGCCAGCCAGGCCAGCAGTGAAGATTTATTATATGAAGCAACTACGCAACTGTATTTGCTCGACGATTGTGAGCAGTTGAATCCGGAACGGCAAATCGATGCCTTTGCCTTGTTTAATCAAATCAGGGAAAACGGTGGTTTTTTAGTCAGCAGTGCCGCCATGCCCCCCGCCACCCTGCCCGTGCGTGAAGATTTACGAACCCGTATGGGCTGGGGTTTGATATACCAACTGCAAGCATTGACAGATGCTGATAAAATTCACGCTTTACAACAAACAGCGGATCAGCGTGGCTGGAAACTCTCCAATACCGTGTTGCCGTATTTGATTACCCATTATCGGCGCGATATGCAATCACTCACTGCGGTACTCGACGCGCTGGATCATTATTCGATCCAGACTCACAGGCCGATGACCCTGCCACTGTTGCGTGAGTTGCTACCCGAACTGGCACGCGCCGACATGCAAGCGCTTGACCCCGCTCAACCCATTTAACCAGGCATTCCCATCCCTCATGAATCTGGCCCTCTTTGATCTTGACCATACCCTGCTCCCCATCGATTCCGATCACGAATGGGGCAAATTTCTGGTACGCCAGGGCGTGGTCGATGCCCAGGCGCATGCCGCCGCGAATGACCATTTTTTCGCCCAATACCAGGCTGGCACACTCGATCCGGTTGAATATCTGCAATTTGCCCTTGGCACCCTGTCGCGCTTTGAGCGGACGCAACTGGACCTGTTGCACCAGCAATTCATGCAAGAAGTGATCCAGCCGGTACTGTTGCCGCAAGCGCGCAGCATTTTGCAGCAGCACCAGGACGCAGGTGATCTGGTTGCCATCGTCACCGCCACCAATCGCTATGTAACCGCACCGATTGCCAGCGCGCTCGGCGTCAAGCACTTGCTGGCAGCAGTACCGGAAGAACAGGCCGATGGCACCCTCACCGGCAAATTGCTCGGCCCGCACAGCAATGGCTCAGGCAAAATCACCCACACCCAAAACTGGCTGGCGGGCATGGGTAAAACCCTGGCAGACTTCCCGAAAAGCTATTTTTACAGCGATTCGCACAACGACATTCCACTCATGTCAGTCGTCAGCCATCCGGTTGCCACCAATCCCAACAGCAAGCTCGAAGCCCATGCGCGCGCCCAGGGTTGGCCCTTACTCAATCTTTTCTCACTCAATCAATGATAAAAAAATTCATCCGCAAACTGCTTGGGATGAAGGATGATCCCAGCGCACCCAAGCTGCCCGTGGTATTCGGCCCGGCACAGCATCAGATCAACCCCGATTTGCTATCGAACAACACCCTGAAAGTGACGCAAACGCTGCAAGAAGCCGGGTATGTGGCCTTTCTGGTCGGTGGCGCGGTACGCGACTTATTGCTCGGGGTGCCACCGAAAGACTTTGACATTGCCACCAATGCCACGCCAGAACAGGTAAAACGCCTGTTCCGCCGCGCTTTCATCATCGGCCGCCGTTTTCAGATCGTGCATGTGATGCTGGGTCAGGATTTGTTTGAAGTCACCACCTTTCGTGGCCCTGCCACGGTCGAAGCGCCCAAAGATGAACACGGGCGGGTACTGCGTGACAATACCTTTGGCAACCAGCAAGAAGATGCGGCGCGGCGCGACTTTACCATCAACGCCATGTACTACAATCCGGCCACCCAGGAAGTGTTTGACTACCATGGCGGCATGGAAGACATCCGCGCCAAAACCCTGCGCATTATCGGCCATCCGGAATCGCGCTATCGCGAAGACCCGGTGCGCATGTTGCGTCTGGTACGCTTTGCCGCCAAACTGCAATTTCAGATCGATCCGGCCAGCAGCACGCCGATTCCGGTCATGGCCCCGTTGATCAACAATGTGCCCGCAGCACGGGTCTTTGATGAAATGCTCAAGCTCCTGACCAGCGGCCACGCCCTGGCTTGCTTGCAGCAACTACGCAAGGAAGGCTTGCACCACGGTTTGCTGCCCTTGCTCGATGTGGTGCTGGAACAACCACTGGGCATCAAATTTGTCACGCTGGCACTGGACAGCACCGACCAGCGCGTCAAACAGGGCAAAGGCGTCTCGCCCGGCTTTTTGTTCGCCGCCTTGCTGTGGCACCAGGTGCTGGAAAAATGGCGCGCCTATGAAGCCGCAGGCGAACACAGCATTCCCGCCCTGCATCTGGCGGCCGATGATGTGCTCGATTCGCAATCGGAAAAACTGGCACTGCAGCGCAAAATTGGCGCGGACATGCGCGAAATCTGGTCGATGCAGCCGCGCTTTGAACGACGTAACGGCAAATCACCCTACAAATTACTGGAACACCTGCGCTTTCGTGCTGGCTACGACTTTTTGCTGCTGCGCTGCGCCTCCGGCGAAATGGATGCTGAACTCGGTGAGTGGTGGCGCAATTTTGTCGATGCCGACCCGCTTGATCGCGAAAACCTGCCGCCACCCGCGCGCCTTGAGGCGCCACGCAAACACCCGTCCCGGCGCGGGCGGCGCAACCGTCGGCCAAGTCCGACCTGAACCACCCCAACACCACACCACAAAATAAGCGACATCAGCAACATGCCCAACATGATTACATGCTACATCGGCGTCGGTGCCAATCTGGGTAACGCCCATCACACCGTCAAAACCGCGATCACCCGACTCGGCGAGATTCCGCATTGCCGCCTGCTGGGTCAATCCAACCTGTTTTTAAGCGCCCCGGTCGATGCTGGCGGTGACGATTTTTGCAATGCGGTGGTCGAACTGGGCACCACCCTGGCCCCGCATGAATTGCTGGGGGCGCTGCAACAAATCGAACAGGATTTCGGTCGCGAGCGCCCCTACCGCAATGCCCCCCGCACCCTCGATCTGGATTTACTGCTGTACGGCAATCACAAAATTCAGAGTGACGATCTGGAAGTACCGCACCCACGCTTGCACCAGCGCGCCTTTGCGCTCAAACCGCTGCTACAACTGTGCCCCGGCATCGAACTACCAGGCCTGGGACCGGGTCGCAGCTACTTGCCGGCTGTCAGCCATCAAACCATCAGCGAGATCTATTGAGTCTGTCCCGCACCTGGTGCCGGCGGCGCTGCTGTCACGAATTGTTTCAATTGGGTGCTTGTGTATAATGGATTCACTTAAACCTCTCCCTTCCTCATCATGAACTTCGATCAATATCATTACATCATCGTCGAAGGCCCGATCGGCGTAGGCAAGACCACCCTGAGTCGCAAGCTGGCAGGTGCTTTTGAAGCCCAGTTGCTGCTGGAACAACCGCAGAACAATCCATTTCTGGGCAAGTTCTATCGCGACTCGCAACGCTATGCCTTGCCAGCACAACTCTCGTTTTTGCTGCAACGGGTTGCACAGATGCGCGAATTGAGCCAGATCGATTTGCAGCAAACCTGCATCGTGTCCGATTTCTTGCTCGACAAAGACCCTTTGTTTGCCAAGCTGACACTCAGTGATGATGAACTGGCACTGTATCAGGACATCTACCACCAGCTCTATCCACAGCCACCGCAACCGGATCTGGTGATTTATTTACAAGCCCATCCGGATACCCTGATCGACCGCGTGCAAAAGCGCGGCATGGCAATGGAAGAAGGTATTTCCGGGCTGTACCTGACCCATTTGTGTGAAAGTTATAGCCGTTATTTTTACGATTATCAGGCCGCACCCCTGTTGATCGTCAATGCCGAACACTTGAACCCGATTGACCGCGACGATGATTTTGAGCTTTTGCTCAATCACATCCGCAATATGCGCGGCAAGCGGGAATTTTTTAACCGGGGAGAATTTTAATGGCAGGTTATCTACAAGATCAAAACGGCACGCAAGGCGGTGCCAGCGACGGCGCAGCAGTACCAGCCAAGTCAGACACGGGTAACACCGTATTGGCCGCCGACCCGCATCATGTGCCACGCCAGACCTCCGGTAAATCGGTTACTGCCATCACCTTGCAGTCGATGCGCAAGAACAATGAAAAAATTGCCATGCTGACCTGCTATGACGCCAGCTTTGCCAGCGTGATGGATATGTGCGGCGTCGATGTGCTGTTGATTGGTGATTCGCTGGGCAATGTCTGTCAGGGCCAAAGCTCGACCTTGCCGGTTACGGTGGCCGATATTGCCTACCACACCGCCTGTGTCGCACGCGGCAGTAAAAACACCCTGATCATTGCCGACATGCCCTTTGGCAGCTATGCCACGCCACAATCGGCTTTTGACAACGCCGTCAGACTGATGCAGGCAGGTGCCCACATGATCAAGCTCGAAGGTGGGGCCTGGCTGGCCGACACCATCCACTTTTTGACTGAACGCGCCATTCCGGTGTGCGCCCATCTGGGTTTGACGCCCCAATCGGTTCACCAGTTGGGCGGCTACAAAGTGCAAGGCAAAACCAGCAGCAGTGCCGATTTGTTAAAAAGCGATGCGCTGGCGGTGCAAGCTGCCGGGGCCATGTTGCTGGTTTTGGAAGCGATTCCCTCGGCACTGGGCAAGGAAACCACGGAACTGCTGCATATCCCCACCATTGGCATCGGGGCCGGGCCGGATTGTTCGGGCCAGGTTTTGGTAATGCACGACATGCTGGGCGTATTCCCCGGGCGCAAGGCCAAATTTGTGAAAAACTTCATGGAAGGCCAGACCGATATTGCCAGCGCGTTTTGCGCCTATATTCGTGCAGTGCGCGAACAAAGCTTCCCGGCCGCCGAACATTGTTTTTAAACAGCGAGATAATCGAGCCTCCATGCCCAAGCTATCCCCGACCCTGAATCTGATTTCTTCTTCCCTGGCGTCCACGCTCAGGTTCTGGAATGGCACCTGGGGCAAGCTCGCCAGTACCGCACCGGTGCAGACTTTGCAATTATTTGACCGCGAAGATGATGCCCGCTGCCGCCTGGTGCGGGAAGTGCTGACCGAGCTGGATCTTGATGTGATGATTTACCCCTGTCCACTGGGTGGCAAACGCTTTGCCAAGCAACGGCGCAAGCTGGCACCAAAGGCTGGCGCGGTGCCGGTTTTGCATGACCCCAACACCGGGCACAGCATCAGTTCGGCCGGGCCGATTATCGATTATCTGTTTCAGCACTATGCCGCACAGCCAATTCCAGCCCGGCTGC
>JBDLSU010000368.1:0-6785 GCA_039799405.1 Pseudomonadota bacterium
GTCGTATCCTTAATTCTTTGCAATGCAAAGCTTGATTTCACATCCAGCACCGCCGGGTGGCGCAGCAGCGTCCCCATCATGAAGTGCGAGAAATCATCCATATCCTTCACATGCACCCGCAGTAGATAATCCATTTCCCCGGTCATTGCGTAACATGCCACCACTTCTGGCCAGTTCGCCACCGAGGCGGCAAAATCGGCCTGCGGGGCGGCGGTTGTGGTTCTTGTGCTGCCCGTAATGGCGGTCTCGCTGTGTTTTTCCAAGCGGACATTGACATACGCCAGTAAACCGAGTCCAATCTTATCGGGATCAAGCAAGGCCACGTATTGCCGGATCACGCCAGCGTCTTCCAGCCGTTTGATGCGGCGCAAACAGGGAGAAGGTGACAGGTTTACCTTCTCGGCAATTTCCTGATTGGACAGGCGGCCATCGGCCTGCAAAATCCCCAAAATTTTCAGGTCAATTTTGTCTAACTCGATTTTGGTCATAATTGTCCTTAATTGGCATTTGTGGCGCAATAAAATTGCAACGATCGTGATTTTAGCGGAATTTTTTGAAATTTTCTGCCTTGGCTTCACGTTTATACTGTGCGCACTATTAATCAGGAGGATTTATGGAATTTACACCTTGGGACAACCCGATGGGCACCGATGGTTTTGAGTTTGTGGAATATGCGGCACCGGACCCCAAAGCGCTGGGTTCCCTGTTTATCACCATGGGCTTTACCGCGATTGCGCGGCATCGCCACAAGGACGTAACGCTGTATCGCCAGGGCGACATCAACTTCATCATCAACGCCGAACCTGATTCCTTCGCCCAGCGCTTTGCGCGCCAGCACGGCCAGTGCGTGTGCGCCATCGCGATCCGCGTCAAAGACGCCGCCTATGCCTACAAACGCGCACTCGAACTAGGTGCCTGGGGCTTTGACAATAAAACCGGCCCGATGGAATTGAATATTCCTGCCATCAAGGGTGTGGGCGATTCGCTGATCTATCTGGTTGACCGCTGGCATGGCAAAGACGGGCGCGAAGCTGGCACCATCGGCGACATCAGCATCTACGACGCCGACTTTGTCGCCATCCCCGGCGTCAAATCCAAGCAATTCGGTCATGGCATGACTTACATCGATCACCTGACCCACAACGTACACCGCGGCCGCATGAAAGAATGGGCCGAATTCTACGAAAACCTGTTCAACTTCCGCGAAATCCGCTATTTCGACATCGCCGGTAAAATGACCGGCCTGAAGTCGAAAGCCATGACCTCGCCCTGCGGCAAAATCCGCATTCCCATCAACGAATCGTCCGACGACAAATCGCAAATCGCCGAGTATCTGGAACAGTACCATGGCGAAGGCATCCAGCACATTGCGCTGGGTACCGACGACATTTACAACACCGTCGAAGTCATGAAAAAAGGCGGCGTGGTATTCCAGGACACTATCGAGACTTATTACGATCTGGTTGACCGCCGCCTGCCGGGCCATGGTGAAAAACTGGACGAATTGCGCCGTTTGCGTATACTGATCGATGGCAAGAGCAGCGAAGCCGGGCGCGAACTGTTATTGCAGATTTTCACCCAGACCGTGATCGGCCCGATCTTCTTTGAAATCATCCAGCGCAAGGGTGACCAGGGCTTTGGCGAAGGCAACTTCCGCGCCTTGTTTGAATCGATCGAGCTCGATCAGATCCGGCGCGGCGTGCTCAAGGACGAGAGCGTACCTGCCTGATCAGGCTAGCCAAAAAAGGAGCGGGTTTCGACCCGCTCTTTTAGTTTTGGTGTCAGACCCATAGCAGCAAGACAGCGTTTTTAAAAAATATTGACCATAACAAACGAGGAGCAACACCATGGATAGCGTCACCCCAAGCACTGTGGATACCAGTGATTTTCTTGCCAACGTCGCCGCAAAATCGGACGGCGCAGAACTGCGTGGGGATTACTCCAAAATCGATGCCCAATACGTGGTGCAGCAAGAATGGGAACGCTATACCGAAGAAGACCATGAACTGTGGCGCAAGCTGTACGCGCGCCAGATGAAGTTGCTGCCCGGCCGCGCTTGTCAGGAATTCATCGAAGGCCTGGAAACCATGAACGCGGCCGACCAGATTCCGCGCTTTGAAGAAACCAACAACATCCTGTTCCCCAAAACCGGCTGGAAACTGGTGGCCGTGCCCGGCCTGGTGCCAGACGACGTATTTTTCACCCACCTTGCCAACCGCCGCTTCCCGGTCACGGTGTGGCTGCGCACCCCGGCAGAATTCGATTACATCGTCGAACCCGACGTATTCCACGACTATTTCGGCCATGTGCCGCTGCTGTTCAACCCGATCTTTGCCGACCATTTGCAAGAATATGGCAAGGGCGGTTTAAAAGCCATGCAGTTGGGCGGCTTGCCCAACCTGGCGCGCCTGTACTGGTACACCGTAGAATTCGGCCTGATCCGCCAACCCGAAGGCTTGCGCATCTATGGCGCGGGTATTTTGTCCTCCGGCGGCGAAGTCGAATATTCGCTCACCAGCAAAGATTCGCTGCATGTGCCGTTGCAGGTGGAGCGGGTGATGAATACGCTGTTCAAGATCGATTCGTATCAGGAAACCTATTTCGTCATCGACAGCTTCCAGCAATTGTTTGACGATACTGCGCCGGACTTTACGCCGATGTATCAGCGGCTGGCGACGCAAACGCCGTATCCGGCCAATACTTTGTTAGAAGGGGAGAGCAATTTGGCGCTGGATTGATTCGGTCGCGCAAAACCTATCCATGCCGTGCTCATTTTACCGCTGGCACGGCGACTGCTTTTTCGAATTGGCCGGAATGCCTGATCCGGCCACATCTCGATCACAGCTTTGCTCCATCCGGGAATGGTTCCCACTTACAGCATCTCCAGCAAGGCCATACTACTTTTCTTGAACGAACCAAACGCCACATCAAACGACGGCCTGCTTGCCCCATACACCAGCGGCAACAAGACATTTTCATATTCAGCACGGGTTTGTGGCTCGGTTTCAACCACAGCCAGCGCTTGCAACATGGTTGCTTTGGGATTGGCGACAAATTCGGCATGGTGGTGAAATTCCTGCACATCAAATGCCACCAGACCGACAAACCCGGCCCGGGCTTGTGAAAGCGCTTCCGGCTGCTGCTTGGCGATGCAATACACATCATAAATATGCCGTACCAGCGCCGTATCCCAGTTGGCTTGCATGTACCCGGCGCGGTGCTGTGCGTGTCGTCGCAGGAACGACAGCACTTTTTCTGCCAGTGTTTCGGCCACTGCCACGCAGCGAATTGAGTCTCCAGCCTTCGCTTGCCCGGCCAGCTTGTCCACCAGATATGTGATGGCTACTTTCTCAGTTGCAAATTGTGGCGTGCGCACGGTGTATTCGAGACTCAAATACGGACGCAGGCTGGAATCCACGCGGTAGCGCGAATCGTAGAGCCAGCGCGTGGCGACATAGCGGTTTTCATTGCGTGCCAATTGTGCAGCCGGATCGAGCGCAAAGCCCAGAGCCAGCATTTGCTGTTCTACCGCGTGCTTGAAGCGACTCAAATGGTTTTTCAGGGCACTGCGGCTCATGCCATGGGTATCGGACAGAACTACTTTGACATCGACGTCTTCCGACATGCGTTCAATAATGCCATGTGCTTTGGCAAGGCTGGTGCCGCCACAAAATACCAAACAATATGTTCAAACTCAATGGTGAACAGAGCGTGCAAGGCTTCGGTGACGTGGATATCCTTTTCCAGAATGGACTCGTTTAAGCCAGCACCTGCGCCCTCTGCAATCACGGCATCAATCACCTCGATTTGGTGTTTTTTTATTTGTCTCATACGTCACCCGCTGTTGCCCGAAAGCCAGCTTGCGCGTAATGCGCCGCTCACCTGTATTTATCACATTGCCTGCAGGAATTTGCGTCGTGCGCCCGGCGTTATATTCGACCACCGCTGGGCTGACGAACAATTCCACCCCCATCTTTTTCAGCGCTTGGGGGGCAAATACGCCCAATGGCCGTACCGGAATCGGGTTGCCCGACAGCACGCTTTTCTTGGCTTTGGCATATACCCCCACGCCCAGCTTGACGATGATGCCATCAGCCATCAAGCGCCGTAATGCGCGGGATACCTGTGCCACGCTGGCCATGTTGGCAAATTCGACACGCAGGAACACGTCGTCCTTGCGCAAGGCAATGGCCCGTTTCATTCGTTCAAACAAAATCATAGCAAACTCCGCTCATTCTCCTATCTTCGAATTATATACAATCGATTGATTTTTATGGGAATATTTTGGATATTACGCTCAATGTCTATATTGAAGACGTGCTGTGGCGAGGTCTTTTCCTGCGCACGCTCGCAAGTTAGGAAACCTGTAGACGGATGGGTTGATTCACTAATTGCTTGCCTGATTGTGACAGGCGTTCGGCAAATTCACAATCCTCGCGAGCGCTACAACTTCCGCAGAAAATAATTCTAGACGACTGGTCTAATAGTCTGCATAGTTCGCTGCATGAATACACTACGCGCCAATATCCGCCAACACATCCTCAATACCGCCAAGCCGCTTATTTTGGGCAAAGGCTTCTCTGCGGTTGGTTTGAATGAAATTCTAACGGCGGCTGCGGTGCCGAAAGGCTCGTTTTACCACTACTTCAAATCCAAGGAATTATTCGGCGAAGCGTTGCTGGAAAGCTATTTTGCCGATTATCTGGCCCAGATCGATGATTTGCTCGGCAACCAGGCCGTATCGGCTGCCGGGCGTCTGATGAATTACTGGCGTAGCTGGTTGGAAGCGCAAAGCCGTTGCGGCATCGAGGGCACCTGTTTGGCCGTGAAATTGGGTGGCGAGGTGTGCGATTTATCCGAACCCATGCGTTTGGCCCTGCGCCAGGGCACGGATCAAATCATTGCTCGTTTGGCCGCGTGCATCAGCGCCGGTTTGGCTGATGGCTCTCTGACTGGCGAGATCGATACCCGCCATATGGCGCAAACCTTGTATGAAATATGGCTGGGTGCCACCCTTCTCACCAAGATGCGCCATGACAGCAGCGCCATGGACGGTGCCATGCTGGCAACGCTAAGCCTGTTGAATTTAACCAGGTAGATCCCAAACTTCAAACCTTCAAATCTCAAATTTTCATTAATTGTCTTATCCACCAAAGGAAACGCCCATGTCAACTACCCCCTTATTTACCCCCTTGCAAGCTGGCGCATTGACGTTGAACAACCGCATGCTGATGGCACCGCTAACCCGTACCCGCGCCGATCTGGCGCATATGCCCAACGAGCTGATGGCCGAATATTATGCCCAGCGTGCCAGCGCCGGTTTGATCATTACTGAATGCACGATGATTGCACCCAACACTTCGGCCTTTGTCACCGAGCCAGGTATCTACACGCCGTAACACGTCGCCGCGTGGAAAAAAATCACCGATGCGGTGCATGCCAAGGGCGGAAAAATCGTCATGCAGATCTGGCATGCAGGCCGTGCCGCTCACCCGGCGATTAATCAGGGCGCAATCAACGTCGCACCCAGCCCCATCGCCATTCGGGGTGAGGTGCATACGCCGGGCGGCAAAGTTGCCCACGCCGTACCGCATGCCCTGAGTGCCGACGAAATCAGCCAGGTGGTGGCAAGCTTTGCCAACGCTGCCAAAAGCGCGATCGAGGCCGGTTTCGATGGCGTGGAAGTGCATGGCGCAAACGGCTATTTGATCGATCAGTTTTTGCGTGATGGCAGCAATCAGCGCACTGACAACTATGGTGGTTCGCTGGAAAACCGGGCGCGCTTTTTGTTTGAAGTGCTGACGGCGGTGAATGCTGCCATCGGCTCGGAGCGGGTGGGTTTGCGCTTGTCGCCTTTGAACAGTTACAACGACATGATCGACAGCGACCCGCTGGCATGGGCCGAATTTTTGTCCACCCGCCTGAATGATTTCAACCTGGCCTATCTGCATCTGATGCGGGCCGATTTTTTCCAGCAGCAAAGTGGCGATGTGATGCCGGTTGCGCGGCGCAACTATCATGGTGTGTTGGTTGGTAATATGGGTTATAGCAGCGAAGAAGCGGCTGTCGCGATCCAGGATAAAAAACTCGATGCGGTGGCCTTTGGCACGGGCTTTTTGGCCAATCCGGATTTGCCAGCGCGGGTGAAGGCGGGTGCGGCATTGAATGTGCCGGATCAGGCGACGTTTTATACGCCGGGGGCGAAAGGTTATACCGATTATCCGTTTATGCAAGCGGCATAATTCAGCTTGCCTGCAACAGGTAAAAGGTATCCCAATTCACCGTGGCGCGGTCTTTCAATCAACCGCGCCATGATATTCATTTGCCGGTGTAATTTATTTTGTATCCCCCCAGCAAAAAGTTGAACCAATCCCGCACCACCAATTCAAAGTGGGTTGCAGCGGGATTTTCAGCAAATTGTGGCGAAAAGTGATTTAATACATGAATGGCTGGCCAAGGCGTGTGGCGAATCGGCAAAATGGTTGTTGTGATATTTTTATCTGGAGTAAATAAATGAAAAAACAGTTGCTGTGGCTATTAATGGCGGCGTCACTGAACGTGTTCGCGGCATCCGGCAAGCCTCTGCCGCAGCTTAAGCCGCTGCCGGAACATAGCGAGGCTGCCATTTTTAGTGCGGAAATCCTATCATCGGGGCATTACCGCACCTTGCCGCTGGACGATGCGATGTCGATCAAGATTTTCGACCGTTACTTTAAATCACTCGATTCCGAAAAAATTCTCTTCACCCAGGCCGATATCGACCAATTCAACAATGCCCAGACTTC
>JBDLSU010000369.1:0-7171 GCA_039799405.1 Pseudomonadota bacterium
AAATCACCGGTTGCACCAGGTTTTCAAACAACCAGGCTTGCGCCAGGGCAAACCATTCGGTGAGGTTATCAACCATGATCAGAATGCTCCGGCCGGTGATATTCGCGCAGGGTGGCAAAACAAAAGCCTTTTTGCTGCAAACCCTGAATCAAGGGGGCCAGATTGGCTGGTGCCCACGGATCCTGGCGCGACCAGATGCCCATATGCGCCATGATGATGTCGCCATCTTTCAGGTCGCGCAGCATGCGTTGCAACAACACCGGATTCGGCCATTGTTTGCTGGGCAATTCATCGCCGGAAAAACCTGCAGGTGACCAACCGACATGGCGGTAGCCGCATGCGCTGGCGGCCTGACGGGCGTTGCGGGTGAGCCGTCCGGCCGGGGCGCGCCAGATGGGGTCGAGCTTGCGCCCGGTTAATTCAAAAAAGCGTTGATCGACCTGACGCAATTGCTGGCAGTATTGGGCCGCACTCATATTCAGCTTGCGGCCTGCTGCGGCCCCAAACTGGGCTTTGACCTGGATATGGCCGTGCGCCAGATCGCCCTGCGCCACCACATGGTCAAAGGTATGGCTACCAAAAGCATGGCCTTCGGCCACCCGTTCACGCCAGTAACTGGCCCAGGCCGGATCGAGTGAATAATCGCCACGCACGGTTTTTTCATTGGCCAGAAAAAATGTGGCCTTGACCGAAAACTGCTTGAGGGTAGCGGCGATCAATTGCGCTTGCGATTGGCTACCGGTATCAAAACTCAGGTAGACCGTGCGCTGGCACGAAGCCACCTGCGCCAGGCTGGCACCATGGGTCAGCAGGGCCAGCGCGATCAGGGCAACCGGTTTATTAACGACGCGGCGCATGATTGAAGAAATACACGCCATGGGGGGAACGGCCAACCGGAATCATTTTAACCACACTGCGGCTGGCGACATCAATGACGGCCACTTTCTTGATCCAGCGCAGGGTGGCCCAGATGGTTTTGCCGTCGGGCGTCACTTCCATACAATCCGGCCCGCCGGGCACTGGAATGGTGCCGACATTTTCCAGCGTTTGTTGGTCGATGATATTGATGGTATTGGCAACCCGGTTGGAGACCAGCAAATGACGGCCATCACCCAGTGCGCGGAAGTTATGAGTGCCCTTGCCCGCTTTGATGCGCTTGACGATCTTTCTCCTGCGCCAGTCGATCACTTCCACCACATCGCTGCCCATGATACCGACCAGCAAATAGCGGTTATCCGGCGTCATGCTGATACCGGCTGGCAATTTACCAACCGCCATGGTCCATTTGACTTTTTGAGTGAGCAGATCGATAGCGCTGACTTTATGATTGCCTTGTTGCGTAATATACACAGTCGTGCTGTTGGCATCAAAAGCCATATGGCTGGGCAGTTGCGGTAGCGGGATACGCTTGCTCAGGGTGAAGTTTTTTCCATCATAGCGGTACAGATCGACCCGGTCGAGCCGCAATGCATTGGCGACAAACCATTTCTGGTCGGGCGAAAAACCGATTTGATAGGGATCGAGAATATCCTTGATACGGCGCTGCAGTTGGCCGGTTTTGGGATCAAGAAAAAATAGTTCGTTGCCAACCGAGCTGGCAACGATCAGGGATTGATTGTCGGGTGTCGCCATCAGGTGATGCGGCTCTTTGCCGACGGCAAAGGTACTGATTTCATGGTGCTTGACCGGATCGAGCAAGGTCACGGTTGCATCCCGCGAGTTTAATACCACCACCACATTGGCATAGGAAGGATAGCAGATCGCGCCAGCGAACCAACACACAAGGCAAGTCAATAACCGGAAAACACTACGCGACATGGCCATCGATTCGTTTATCAAAAGCGCTATTTTACCGCGCCTTGCCAGCCGCACGTCGGCAAAACAGGGATCCGGATCAAATCTTGCAGACTTTTTACACCAATTCCAGCCAAATTGGCCAGATGCGGGTAATGGCAAGGCAGCAGCCCTGCGATTACCCGCCCACCGGTTGACCGGCTCAGTCTGGCTTAACACCATTGGCTGCATCACGCCGGTTAGCCATAATCGAACTGATCAATGCCGCTGCGATCAGAAGGCCGCCCAACAACCCGGTTACCGCTTCCGAGATATGCATGACCACGCCCACCATCATCAGGATCGCCAAAGCACCAATGGCCCAGAATGCACCGTGCTCCAGATAGCGGAACTGGGTCAGCGTACCGCGATCGACCAACAACAAGGTAAAGCTACGGACAAACATGGCACCAGCACCCAGACCAAGCGCAATAATCATCAGATTATTGGTCAGGGCAAACGCACCGATCACGCCATCGAAGGAAAAACTGGCGTCAATCAATTCCAGGTACAGAAAGCCAGCGATGCCTTGTTTCACCACATGGGTACCGCCCTCACCTTCACCACCGAGCAAAGCAGCCAGGCCCTTGGCCAGCACAAAGGTCACCAGACCCCAGATCCCTGCCACAATAAAGCCGGAACGCACTGCATCCGGTACAAAGTGAGCGCACACCAGCAAGGCAATCAGGGTCAAGGCGGCTTCAATCGCCTCCATCTGGCCCAGACGGGTCAAGGGTTTTTCGATCAGCGAGAGCCAATGTTCGGTTTTATGTTGTGCCACAAAGAAGCTGAAAAACACCATCATCAGGAAAGTACCGCCAAAGGCCGCGATCTGGTGGTGCGCCGAAGACAGGATCGCCTTGTAATCATCGGGATGATTAAAGGCCAGATCCAGCACTTTGATTGGGCCAATTTCACCGGCAACACCGACAATCGCCAGCGGAAACACCAGACGCATGCCAAATACCGCAATCAAAATACCCCAAAACAGGAAACGCTTGCGCCATACTTCATCCCAATTTTTGAGAATACCGGCATTGACTACCGCATTATCAAACGAAAGCGAGGTTTCCAGTACGGTCAAAAACATTACTGTGATGGCAGCCGAGACACCGCCAAGATAAAAGGCGGCAATCACTGCCGCAACGCAAAATGCGAATGAGCCCGTAAAGTAAGAAAGGGACGATTTCATATCAGAGCCATAAAATTTGAATGAGCAAAAAAAGGGGCAAGCAAGCTTGCCCCAAAGTGGGCGGTAGACTACATGAGCAAACCGTTTTGGCCTGCGCATGACCGCAATTCTGAATGGGCTGCATGGCTAAAGAAGCCGTGAAGTCTGTTCAAAATTTCGGTTGCCCGAGTGTAGTCGATGTACTTTCAAGGGAAAAGCGAAGATAATGGGAGGAACGCTTCCAAAAAACAGAACCATGAAATCATCGAACTTAAATTTACATCATTTATATTACTTTTGGGTGGTAGCAAACGAGGGCAGCATGACCCGCGCCGCCGAACGCCTTGATCTGGCAGTGCAAACCATCAGCACCCAACTGACCAATCTGGAAAAGAGCATGGGAAAATCCCTGCTGACGCAGCAAGGTCGGCGTCTGGTGCTCACCGATGCCGGGCGCACCATGATGGCGTATGCCGATCAAATTTTCTTGCTGGCCGAGCAAATGCAAGATGCGCTGAAAAACACCCACAGCGTGCCGCGTTTGCACTTGACCGTCGGCATTTCTGACGTAGTACCGAAATTACTGGCCAATCGCCTGTTGGAACCGGTCTGGGGTGTGGAAAAGCCGATTCGACTGATTTGTCACGAAGGCAAGTATGAATCGTTGCTGGCCGATCTGGCACTGCATAAGCTGGATCTGGTATTAACCGACCGTCCGCCCCACAATAGCAGCAGCTTGCGCTTGTTCGGTCATAGTCTGGGCACCTATGAAATCAGCCTGTTTGGCACGCCTGCCTTGGTGCAACAATATCAACCCGGCTTTCCGCAAAGCTTGCAAGGTGCGCCGCTTTTATTGCCAACCCGCATTAATGCGCTGCGCATGCGGCTCGATCACTGGTTTGACAGCCAGCAAATCCGCCCCGATATCGTCGGTGAATTTCAGGATAGCGCCTTGCAAAATACCTTTGGCCGCAATGGCAAGGGCATGTTCCCGGCACCAACCGTGTTGGCAGATGATATCCTGTCGCAGTTTGGCGCAGCCCCGGTGGGCCAATTGCAGCAGGTGCAGGAAGAGTTTTTCGCCATTTCCAACGAGCGCAAGATTCAACATCCGGCACTGGAAAAGTTATTACCGGAAACCAGCCGCACCCGCCCCGAGCAAGCAACTGGCCCGACTCAATCAGGCTGACATTGATGCAGGTGTCGCGCTCTGGCACCCGGCCCTGAATGAGCCGCCAGCGGGCCAGACATCTGCCCAACCCCTGCCGGAATTTACCGGAATTTGCCTGAATTTACCACGCTCCGGCTGCTATTTGGGCTTAACGCACCAGCGCCTTGATCACCGGCCATTGGCGGCGCGAAATCGGCAGGCGCTCCAGCACGTCACGCACAATGACCTGCCAGCTCTCCTGATTCTTGTCGCCATTGTCCAGCAGCGCACGTTCGACTCCGGCAATTGCAGCACGCGCTACCAGCGCATTGCGATGCACCCGTACAAAGGTGTCAGCCAATTCTTCTTCAATCGAGACCAGCGAATCTTCAATTAAAAATTCCCGTTCCTTGCTACGCAAGGTCACGTATTTTTGTTCAGCACGCAGATACAGCACCTCACTGACAGGCACCAACAACAAGCGCCCGCGCTCTTGCACCGAAAAATGCTGGCGTTGCATGTGCAAACTGGCGGCAAGCGCTGTCAGCACCACAGCCGGATCTGTGGCAGCGGCAGCTTGGGCAGGTGCTGGTGGCAGACGTTGTTGCACCCTTTGCAAGGCCTGCGCCAGGCGGCTGGCACGCACCGGTTTGAGCAAATAGTCGAGCGCATGCACTTCAAATGCTTTCAGCGCATATTCATCGAACGCAGTTACAAATACCATGGTGGCGCTGCTGGTCTGGCGCACCAGGTGTCCCGCCAGCTCGATTCCGTTCATACCCGGCATTTGCACATCCAGCAAAACCAGATCGGGTGCAAGGCTTAAAATCAGCGGCAAGGCCTGCGCGCCATTTTCTGCTTCGCCTACCACCTCGGAAGGAAAATCGACCGCGATATCGCTCAGCAAGGTGCGCAAACGGGCGCGCGCCGGAGCTTCGTCGTCAACCAGAAACACCTTTAAACAAGGTTTCAAACTCATCCTTTCCTTTCTGCCGCTGCCAGTTTCACATAGGGAAAGCGCAAACGGACTTCAAACTGATCATCGACCGGGCCATAGGTCAACTGGGCTTCCACATCGTATAACAGGGCCAGGCGTTCTTGAATATTCAGCAATGCCATCTGATTGCCACCACTGCGCTGAACCCCGGGCGGCAGCGGATTGGTGATCACAATATCGATCCGGTCGAGCGAGCGCGACAGATGAATTTTGATCAAACCGGCACCTGTACTACGCTCAACCCCGTAATACACCGCATTTTCAAGCAAGGGTTGCAACAATAAGACCGGAACCTGCGCCCGTTTTAATAATAGTTCGGTGATATTACTCAAGCGCCATTGCACTTGCAAGCGCTCACCCAAACGAATTTTTTCAATCGACAGATATTGGCGGCACAAATGAATTTCTTCACCCAGGCTACATAAATTGCGGGTATCACGCATCAACACCCGGAACAGATCGGCCAAATCTTCCAGCGTGGTTTCTGCGCGCAGCGGTTCGGTGCGAATCAGCGACAAGACCGCATTCAAACTGTTAAACAAAAAATGCGGCCGGATTCTGGCCTGCAAGGCTTGCAGCCGCGCTTCCGATAACGCAGGCGAAAAGGCGCGGGTGCGCAATTCAAAATAATGTTGCACCAGCACCCCGAGCACACCACTCAACAGCAGCGTATTCATCACGGTAATGCGTGGAAAACTGTTGGCAAACCAGTCCAGTTGCAACATCATGCGCATCAAAGGCCCCACCATCAGCATTGGTACCAGCGCACACAGGCAGCGCTGCATCCAGGCAGATACCCGCCAGCCGCGCCATACTAACAGACGGCGGGTCGCACACAAACCAAACAGCGACAACATGGTGGCCCATTCCAGTACGGTGGCCAATTCAACAAAGTCCAAAAAACCGCTGCGCCAGTTGCCTGCCAGCATCAATACCGCAATCAGCACCGAAAAATTCACTGCAAGTAATACCCGCACCATGACGCCGATGCGACAACAATCAGGTATCACATCCAGCGCAGCTTCGGCCCCGCTTGCCAGCGCAGTTTTGTTTATCAGAGGATTTGGCATATCAATTCCATAAATCGATCAGGATTGCCTGTTGCAGCGACTATTGCACCTATAATGACAGTCGTTTTGTACGCTTACAGGTGCGCTTATGGGACGCCCATTCCGGCAGCCTCTTCAGCACCTTGTTTTGCACCTTGTTTTGACTACGGATCAAGCCGCCACTTCACCCATTTTCATCCATTCCAATCGCATCCAATCAGCCCCTACTTGCCATGACATCACAACTTGCTCAAAAAGGCCACGCCTGGTCAGCCCGCTTCTCGGAACCCGTATCGGATTTGGTAAAACGCTATACGGCTTCGGTATTTTTCGATCAACGCCTGGCGATGTTTGATATCGAAGGCTCACTGGCCCATGCCGAGATGCTCCAGGCGCAAAATATCATCAGCGTTACCGATTATGCCGACATTTGCCGTGGCATGGCACAAATCCGCGCGGAAATTGAAGCGGGCGAATTTGTCTGGTTGCTGGATCTGGAAGATGTTCACCTGAATATTGAAAAACGCCTGACCGAACTGGTGGGCGATGCGGGCAAGCGCCTGCACACCGGGCGCTCACGCAATGACCAGGTGGCACTGGATATTCGCCTGTTCTTGCGCAGCGCGGTCGATCAAATTCACCAGCAACTGCAATTATTGCGCACCGCCCTGCTCGATCTGGCCGGGCAACACACCGATACCATCATGCCGGGTTTTACGCATCTGCAAGTGGCGCAGCCAATCAGCTTTGCCCACCATTTACTGGCCTATGTTGAAATGTTCGGGCGCGATGGCGAGCGCTTGCTGGATTGCCGCAAACGTATCAACCGCCTGCCTTTGGGTGCGGCGGCACTGGCAGGCACCACTTTCCCGATCGACCGCCTGCGGGTGGCGCGCACGCTGGGCTTTGAGGATGTTTGCCACAATTCGCTCGATGCGGTGTCAGATCGTGATTTTGCGATTGAATTTTGC
>JBDLSU010000370.1:0-4680 GCA_039799405.1 Pseudomonadota bacterium
ATTTGTGCTGGTATTACACCGTGCCGATAATCCGCAAGCAGTACAGAGCGTGGCGCAAAAGATTTTGCAAAGCCTGGGCCAACACTATGAAATCGGCAGCAAGCAGATCAACACCACCCCCAGCATCGGCATTGCCCTGTTCCCGCAGGACGCAGTGGATGCCGATACGCTGATGAAAAATGCCGATCTGGCCATGTACCGCGCCAAGGCGCAGGGGCGAAATGGCGTCCATTTCTTTGAGCCGGATTAAACTTTTCAATCCAATTGCAATCATTTGTAAGTGCGATTGAACTCGCCGCGCTTCCTGTATCTAATGGTTCAGTTCGTCCCACCGTTTTTCCCAGAGGCATTCCATGAAAACCATCCCCGCATTCCCCCGGTTCGCTATCCCGCTCGTCACCCTGGCCTGGCTGCTGGCCCCGGCCGCGCAAGCGCAAAGCAGCAGTGCCCAACTGACCCAGCTATCCGGCACGGTGGAAGTGCGCAGCAGCAAAGCCCCTGCCAAAGCCGCCCAACTCAATACCCCCATCACCGCGCGCAGCATCATCAACACCCGCCAGCGCGCCCGCAGCGAATTGCGCATCGGCCAAACCATCGTCAAACTCGACGCCGAATCCGAACTTGAAATCACCAGACTCGACCAGCAACAAATCAGCCTGAAGCTGCATTACGGCAGCGTCTACCTGCAGGCCGCTGGCGCAAACGTGCAATTGCGTAGCGCCCAGGGCGTGGTCAGCCTGCAAGACGGCGCACAACTGCGCATGGACGCCGTCACCCAGCCCGACGCCACCGCCATGCGCTTGTTTACAGGCGGCGCGCGCTTTTCTGCCAACGGTGGCGCACCGTATGATTTGCCCGCCGGGAGCCAATATGCCTTGCGCGCCAGCCAGGGGCCGACCGTGTCCAGCATTACCCGGGATGAATTTGATGACTGGTGCCTGGATGGGCAAAGTACCCAAAGCGCAGCGCGTGTGGTCAGCTATGAACCGGTGCGCAGGGTAGAAACGGTACGCGAAACCCGTACCGTGGTGAATAATCCCTCCAGCAACTGGGATCAGGGCTATGACACGGTGACTTATGTCGATGGTCAGCCGTATAAGCAAACTTATACCCAAACCTATAGCCAACCTTATGGCCAGCCCTACGGCCGGGTAGTGGAAAATCGTACCGTCATCGTCAACCGCCCTGACCCGTATTGGGTGGTGGCACCGCTGGTGGTGGGTAGCTTGCTGTGGTGGGGTTCACGGCATTACCACCACCACAGTTATTATCGGCCGCATGGTTACCATCACCATGGCGGCGTGCCGTTCAGACCGGGGCATTGGCGTCGTTAAGGTTTAAGCTGGCGCATTGACTTTTCTGCTGTGCGCCACCACCCGTGCCGCAAGTAACCCGGGCCACATGTCAGCAGGCACGACATCATGCCCGGCCCCATGTTTTGATTGTTTTGCCTCTTGGCGTGGAAAAAATCGGCATGATCGGGAATGAACAATTTCTGTAAGGCCACGCGCGATCTGGCTTGATCGCTACCCGCTCACCCTGCACCGCCGCATCAGGGTGAGCAGCATCTGCCCGGCCGTTGGCAGATTGCGACAATCCCCTTTTTTTTCTGCAATTTTCCCTTTCCCCGTTACCAACACTCCGATGGCGCGCATAATTGGCCGACGCGATCGATTTACGTTTTCCCCTTGGCTTTTCAGTGTCAATCTCTTTGGAGGCAGGTATGAAATTCAAGCATTTGAAACATCTGGCAGCCACCGTGCTGATGGCCGTCGTTCCCGGCATGGTCTTGGCAATTGGCGCAATTGCGGTGGATGATGAAGTAGGGGAAGAAGACCCGGGTTATGGTTGGTCCACCGGGCACAATAGCCGGGCCGAAGCCGAACGCGCCGCCATGAAAGAATGTCGCGCCCATGGTAATACCAATTGCAAGGTCGTCGTCTGGTTTGAAGCCTGCGGTGCCTATGCTGCATCGCGCAAGTATTATGGCTATGGCTGGGGCAAAAACAAGGCGATTGCGGAAAAAGCGGCACTGAAAATGTGCGCCAGAAATAACTGTGAAGTCGTTGTTTCGGGTTGTGAGGAATAGGCGTTGCGCCATCGGAACAGCGATGTCATGTCTCAGTCATGCAATGCCGTGTAATC
This sequence comes from Pseudomonadota bacterium, assembly GCA_039799405.1. GTDB lineage: Bacteria > Pseudomonadota > Gammaproteobacteria > Burkholderiales > Burkholderiaceae_D > CAMBDR01. The sequence continues at coordinate 2,146 of JBDLSU010000370.1, forward strand.
AGTGCCAGGTGATTTCGTCACGCCTACTCACTTGGCCATACTATTTGCGCCAGCAACGCCGCCAGACGCGCTCCCCGTACCGGATTAATCATATTGGCCCAAGCAACTTTACCTTGCAAAAAGGCGCGAAAGTTCGCGTGTTGCTGGTGGTTTTGTGACGCTGGGCCGTGCCGCAGACAATTTGTGAGAATGGCCTTCAAAGTGTCATAGTCGGCACGGCTGAGATTGGGATGGGCATTGACCACCATGCCCGTTACTCGCTGGCGTTGGCCCTGGCGCATGATGCGGGTTTTTCTGAAATTGATGACAAACCCTTCTTCCAGCGCGATAGCGCCGATTTGTGGCACCAGTTGCCGCAAAGCCTGTTCCAGTTGTTTGCCGCCGGAAAAGGTCAGGTCATCGGCGTAGCGGCTATAGCGGGCGTTCAGGCTTTTTGCCATTGCGGCCAAGCGTAAATCCAGCCGGAAGGCGCATAAATTGGCCAGGGCAGGAGAAGTCGGCGCGCCCTGCGGCAGGTGGCGGCTCCGCAAGGCCTGGTAAAGCCTGGATTTCTCTTGCTGGCTGGTCGCACTCAGGATCGCCGGGTTTGCCTGTGCTTGCCGCAAGACCTGATCAGGCGTGCGGTGCGTACACAAACGCGCCAACAAGCCCGCTACCGCTGGCGGGTAAGCCAGTTTGCTAAACAGTGCCTGAATTCTGGCAGCCGATATGCTGGTAAAAAAATCCTTCAAATCCATGCGTAGCACCACCCTTTGGCCACAATGCAGGCTGGCATGCGTCAGGCAGGAATATCCGGGCCGAAAGCCATGCGCCGCCGGGTGCGGTGGAACCCGGTTCAAAATGTGGCGCAGAATTTGCCTTTGTATCATGCGTAGCCGCAGCTTGGGCATTTCGATCAGGCGCATGCCGCCACTGGGTTTGGCCAACCAGCGATAGCGGTAGTGTTGCAATTGATCAGGAGCATGCGCATCGGAGCGCCATTGGTCGGCAAACCATGCCAGTTCGCCAGGCGTGCGTTGTAGCCAGATGGCCAGGCTGGCGCTATTGGGCAATTCCGGTAAGCCAAGCGCGGCCAGCCATGCCGGCTTTTGCGGTGGAATAGGGGCGTCCAGGCAATAACGCCGGATGGCGGGTTTCTCCATGGCAGAACCCCATGCACGCATGAAACCCCGCTCTGCCAGAATCAATGCCGCCAATTCATGGCGGCTATAGTGGTAGAAATGTGGCCCGGTCTGATCCAGTATTTTTTGACACAGCGCAGGAATCCAGGGCCATCTTTTGCCCAACACCCAGCTCATGCTTTTCATCAGACCAGGCAAACTGGCCTCCCGCGCCAGGCAGGCGTCAGCAAGGGCGAGAGCGAGCTGTTGCACACTGTTCATAAAAACGGAATGAGTTAAATGGTAGGTGAGAATCAGTGCACATCAGGAACCATCAGCAACAAGCAGGCGGCGCAGAGCCTTCAACCAATCTGGTGATGCGTGTGCGATTCTGCTTCTTGCAAGCAGTGCCGCACATGCGGTGAATGAACTACAAAACAATCCCGCAGGGTAGCCCTGCGACAGGCTTGATGTTTTGCTAGAGGCAAGTAGATCAACTGGCAAAACACTGCGCCAACTTGAAGGATGCGCCGCAGGAGAACAATAGCGGCTTTGGGGCGGGGCTGTCAAAAGAATTTGTGCATGGCTGCAGCGTAGTTCGGAGTCAGGTTCATTCCTCTGGTAAATTCTCATTCAGCTTGTTTTGCAAGGGCGAGGGCTGCATACTATAGGTCAACTTCCAAGCCTGGAAATTAAAATTTAATTCGGACGAAGGTAGGTTTATTTCTTGCTGTTTGGATCACATTGAGCTGCCCAAGGAGGGATGAATGGCTCGCAAAGAAATTATTGAGCAATTACGGCAGTTGCCGATTGAAGCATCAGCCGCATTTGGCTTGCGTGTTGGATTGCGGGTATTGCCTTGGTTAGCGATTGAACAGGGGCTTTTTCGTGGAGTTAAGTCGCAAGAAGATCGCGCAAGGTATTTGTATTCAGTGTTTGCCGCTTTTGATGTGGGCTTAATGGCGGTTTTGGAGAGGCGCGCATCTGGCCTAAATAGTGTTGCACAGAAAAGACGGATGGAGGTTAAAACGGTTGCTACCACCGCCACTTCAGACACCAACAATAACTCCTTGACCGACGTAGATATCATCGGACTCGCTTATGCTGTTGCTGCGTACGCCACTGGAAATCCCATTTCCGTAAGAACTTCCGACACCGCGGTTGCCGATATAGTATCCTACGCAGCAACCTACGCATACGACGATGTTATTTCTGAATTTAATTTGCAAATTAAGCATGATCTTGCATTCTTGGGGAAAGATCGAGCAATAAAATTAATAGAGTCTCCCATTTGGGAAAATACACCACCTGCGCCTTGGGTAATGCAGTCACAACAATTTAGATTGGCAGTAGGGCAATTTGGCAATGGATTCGTGTTTTGGCTAGAGTGGTACGATGCACTATGCCGGGGTGATACCATTGATACTGGTCAATT
>JBDLSU010000371.1:0-4685 GCA_039799405.1 Pseudomonadota bacterium
AAATGAACTCTTCATCTTCGGCACCAGCACCAGCACCAGCAGCACCAACACCAGCAGCACCAGCAGCAGAACCAGCAGCAGAACCAGCAGCAGCGCCAATGGTGCGCGAGAGCATCCCCGAGCAGGTGCTCATGCTAAAAAGCTGGGAAGGTGAATTCGCACAAAAACTGCACTGCCTGATCCCGACCCCGCGCGCCACCAAACGCCTGATCAATAGCTACCGCATTCTGAAGGCAGGATTGTCGATGCTGGAACTGGAAGCCTTTCAGGGTACACAGCAACAGCCCGGCAACTTTCAATTGCCCTTACTGCTGCTGGCATTGCTGATTTACGACCCGATACGATCAAGCCACTGGTTTTGCCATTGGTTGCAACAAGCCCGGCTTGATCCTGACCTGAACCTCCAGACCCTGCTGGCTGAGCTGCAACCTGACGCACCAGGCCGGATCGCAGAGCAACTGCACAGCATTGTGAACGCACCGGGCTTCCCGGCTTCGGCCAGCCTGCTGCTGCAATGGATACCGCTGGTGGCAAGGTTTTCGTTTGATTGCGCCCAGGCCATTGACGCCGCTGACTGAGTAGCAATAACCAGGCGCTTATTGCACCACCACATCAGCCATAAAATTGCGCACGGCAGCAATATCATCCGCGCCCACCGCCACAATCGAATAGCCTTCGTGGCGCTGTACCACGGTCATGGCGCGGATGGCGATTTGATGATCGGCCAGACGCTTGGCCACGCTTGCCAACCCGCCCGGCTTGTCTTCAATGCGCAGCAACACCGCGTCATCGGTCACCACCTTGAACTGTTCTTCCTCCAGCGCGTGGATGGTGGCTTCATATTGATCCACTTCCAGATGGATTACCGCATCTTGCCCATACAATTTGGCGCTGATATTGCAAATATCGATCTGGCGCGCCGCCAGAATTTCGGTTAGTTCCGCCATCAGGCCCAGGCGGTCTTCAGCGATTACGGTGATATGCTTCATGGGCAAACTTTCATTATGGGAAATCGACGATTACTTGTTGGCGCTGGCTGCTGTGGCGGCTTGCCATTCCACGATAAAGGTATCAATTTGCGCCTGCGTCACATTGGGCAGGCAAATCAAATGGGTCAGGCCGTTGGCGGTGGCCAGTTGGTATTTTTCTTTCAGGGCGTCCGGCACCCGGGGCAATACCACGGTAATGCAACCCGGATTGCGCCAGGCATCGACCCCGATTTGCTGCAAGCGCTGTTCGGTATAAGCGGCGGTGGCGAGCGCGCGTTGCACCCGCTCGCGCATGCCCTCCACACCAAGCTCACGAATACGCTGCCACAATACCAGCGGGGTAAAGCCATTGCGCGAACCGGTGATGGTGGTATCGAGCGAGCCGATATACGCAATGCCACGCGCGATGCGATCAACATTGGTTTTTTTGGCCAGCACAATCCCGCACGGAATCGGTGAACCCAAAAACTTGTGGCCGCTGATCGACATCGAATCGGCACCATCGGCAAAATCAAAGGCCGGGCGCGGTTCGACAAACGGGCAGATCATGCCGGACAGGGCGCAATCGGCATGGATATAGCTTTGCTGCAGGGTCAGATCATCAATAATGGCGCGAATGCGGCGAATATCGTCGCGCCCTTCGGTCATGGTGGTGCCGATATTGGCGAAGATGATGGGTGGCGAGTCGCGGTGGATGCGCATGGTTTCGCGCAGATCGTCATAATCGATTTCGCCGGATTTGAGGCTGCGGATCATGATCGAACGCATGCCCAGAAAGTGCAGATTTTTCGCCACCGAATAATGGGTTTCCTGCGAATAGTACACCATGCCCTTGGGCAGCAATTCGCGCGCCAGGTACAGGCCATACAAATTGCCTTCGGTGCCGCCATTGGTGACATAACCCCACCAGTTGTCCGGCGGCGCGCGCAGCAGATCGGCAAAAAACTGCACCACTTCGCGCTCAAACTCGCGCGATGCCACTTTCCAGGTGGAATCGGCAAACGGATCGCCCAGGTTATTGAGTGGATAAGCCAGAAACGGTAACAAGTTGCTGTAGTCAAAATCCTTGGCCACCGGGTAGCCCAGAAAATGTTCGGTACGCTGCGCCACCTCGCCCAGCAATTGGTCGAGGCGGGCTTGATCCTGCGGGTGTAAGGGCATGGCTGACCTTTGGAAAAGGGAAAACAGAGGAAAAGCTGGTCAGGAAGCCAGCCGACGTGTGCGGTATTTTGCCACAGCCACGGGCAATTGTAGCGGATCGATTTTCATGCAAATCATTATTTATTTTCAAGTTTCTCTTGAACAATGCCGAAGATTTCTGTAGAATTCCCTCCCTGATAATAATGCCTATACACCAATCCTCCATTTCACTTTTTTCTGGACACCATTAATGAATTTCCGTCACATTCTGGGTGCTTTGGCCCTCATCGCCAGCGCCACCACCGCCCACGCTCAAGTCAGCGTCAGCGCCTCAACCGTCGATCTGACTGCGCTGAACGAACACAGTTACTACCCGCCCAATTTCAGCTTGTTGTCCGACCAGAATGGGGTTGCCAAATTTTCCCTGAACAGTTATGGGGCAGCTAGCTGGTGGGAAACCAATTATGGCCAAACGGGTGATTATGTACAGGAATACTTTACCATTGGCTTACACGCTGGTCACCGCCTGACCGGTTTTTCCATCACCGGCCAATTCAATGGCCAGACCTATGTCTATAGTGACAACAACGACGGCAGCGCCACTAACAGCCTGGGCGTGTATGCCAGCATTACCGCCGAACCCTATGGTCAATCGTATGTGAACATCAATCGTACTATCAATAACCTGAATGGCCAACAAAACATGTACCTCGGTGCCAGTGGCCTGGATCTGACAGGCAACAAGGTATTGCAATTGAATGCGGCCATCACAGTAATTGCCGTCCCCACCACCGTTTGCAACGATGGCGGTTGCCGCCAGGAAAATTCGTTCTCGTCAATCCGGCTCAACAACCCGGTGCTGACGCTCAACACCCAACCCGTACCCGAGCCTGAGACCTACGCGATGATGGGTATCGGTTTGCTGTTGCTGGGCGTGGTTGCACGGCGTCGCAAGCAAGTCTGAAAACAAGCGTTTCTGCTCTGCCAGCCAGGCTCCCTGCCTGGCTTTTTACGCCCTGCTTTTTGGCGCGGCTGGCAGTGTCACGAAATGGTCACAAATTACCAGCCTCTAATATTGTTATAACGCAAAACTGAGCTATAGTATCCGGGATCAGAAGAAATTTTGATGCGCAAACAAAGATTTGCGGAAAAACTTCCTATAAATACTTCATCCATTGGATCAAACATGCTTAGAAAAACTGTATTGGCCCGTGCCCTGGCACTGGCGTTTGCCTCAACTTCCCTTGCCATGGTCATGCCAGCAACCGTGCTGGCACAATCCAATGCCAGCGGCACCATTTTTGGCCGGGTGGACACCAAGGGTAGCGCGATTGTGGTGAAAAATCTGGATACCAATTTGCAGCGCAAAGTCACGCCAGACGCCAGCGGCCGCTATCAGGTAACGGCACTACCAGTGGGGCGCTACCAGGTGAATGTGCTGCAAGGCGATAAAGTAGTCGCCAGCAGTGAAGTCGAAGTCAGCCTGGGCCAGGGTGCTGAAGCGTCGTTTGGCGACCTTACCCAAACCGTGAAAGTGACCGGACAGCGCAAGCGCATCGACGTTTCCAGCAGCAATAACGGTGCCACGTTTACGTCCAAAGAACTCAATCGTTTGCCGATTGCGCCCAATCTGGATGCGATTATTCTACTCGCGCCCAATACCACCCGGCCAGACTACCGCTACCTCGGCTCCAGCTTCGGCGGCAGCGGCCCTTCGGAAAACTCGTATTACATCAACGGTTTCCCGGTCACCAATGCCCTGACCGGCCTGGGTTCGTCCGAACTGCCGTTTGGTGCGATTAGCCAGGCGCAGATTTTGACTGGTGGCTTCGGTGCCGAATTTGGCCGCTCGATTGGTGGCGTGGTCAACATTACCACCAAGAGCGGCACCAATAACTGGGAAGCTGGGGCGCAAGCCTCGATCACACCACGCAAGCTGCGCGGCCGCTATCAGGATATTTATTACGCCAAAACCGGGGCCAGCACCAATGCCGCCACCGATGGCACCATCTTCCTGCGCCGTGAAGACAATCAGGTACAAGAAACCCGGCTCGGTGCTTACCTTGGCGGCCCGATCATCAAAGACCGCCTGTTCATGTTTGTGGCGGTAGAAAACAGCACCATCGACAGCAGCCGGGTCGAACGCCCCAGTTCGCAAACCGCCGCCCAGCTCGGCAAATGGGGCTGGGGTGAAGTGAGCGACAAAACCAACCGCGCCCTGGCCAAATTTGACTGGAACCTGAACGACAGCCACCGCCTGGAAATGACCTATGTGTATGACGACGCCAAGCGCGACGCCAAATATTATGGCTATGACTATGCCACCCGCGCCCGTGGCAGTGTGGTCAATTCTGGCGAACACTATCGCAATGACCCGGCCACCAATACCGGTGTCGGATCATCCACCACCATGGTCAAGTATATTGGTAACCTGACCGAAAACCTGACCCTGACCACGGTCTACGGCCAGCTCAAATCACCACACAGCAATACCTATGATGGTTATGATGTGTACGATCCGGCACAAGCGATTCCACAAGTTTCTTCGACCCCGGC
>JBDLSU010000372.1:0-5866 GCA_039799405.1 Pseudomonadota bacterium
AATTCGCCCTATATGCCCAGCCCCAGCGGCAAATTCACTTACGACCCGCACATGGCGGTGGAACTGCGCTACGCCAACGGCAGCACCAGCGTTGGCGTGTGCGTGAGAAAACGCCTGACCCGGATTGGTTTCGCGCCGATCCAATCTGATTTTTAACTTTCATCCACACAAAAGGAAAACCACCATGGCCAGTAAAATCATGATTATCCGCCACGCAGAAAAGCCCAATGGCAAGGTGCTTGGCGACAAAATCGACGGGAGCAATGATCCCGAATCCTTAATCCCCCAGGGGTGGCAGCGCGCCGGGGCATTGGCAAGTTTTTTCGATCCCTCCCGCGCCTGGTCCGTTGCCGGCATTCAAATTCCAACCAGCCTGTTTGCCGCCGCGCCCGGCAACGATGATCAACATAGCGCCCGGCCATTGGAAACCATTACCCCATTGGCAGCCAAATTGAATATGCAAGTCAATAGCAGCTTTAAAAAAGAAGCGCTTGCCGATATGGTAGCGGCGGCCAAGGCCAGCAAAGGTGTGGTGCTGATTTCGTGGCAGCATGAAGACATTCCTGCCATTGCCAACCTGATTATTCCAGCGCCCAATACCATTCCACAAAAATGGCCGGGCGATCGCTTTGATGTGGTCTGGGTATTTGATGCACAAGCCAATGGCGCTTATGCCTTTAGCCAGGTTACCCAACAACTGCTGGCCGGTGACCTGACGACACCCATTTCTGCCTGATTTGGCGCTGATCTGCAATACAACACACCAGTGGCCGGGGTTTCACTCTGGCCATGTTCATTCATCACCAGGGGAAAACGATGGACAACGCTTCCACCCTGCCAGCCACCCGGGAAACGCTGCAAAACGCCATTATTGAAGCCGACCTGTTGCTGGCCTACGCGGCATCGCACGGCATTCAACTCAAAAACGAGATTGTGGCCACGGTGGTGCAATCCAAACAGTTATTGGATGCCAATTTGTTGGATCAAGAAACGATTGATCAGCAAATTACCTTTTGGAACGTGCGCAGTGATTTGGCGCAGGCGGTGCAGCCGATATCCGCCGAAAGCCTGAAGCTTTGCACCTTGCGCCAGACCGATTCTGCCTGGTTGCCGCAATGGCTGATCCGGTTTTTTGGGCGGGTATCGTCTCATTCAACTGAAGTTGAAAAAACCATTCGCAAAATGCAATTGAGCATTGTTTTTCCCATTATCTTGCTACTGACAATTCAGGTTTATGCCGTGATTGGCGGCTTGTTGGTGGCCGAGCTGGCACCGCTGATGGATAAACTGCAGAGTGAAGCCAGTGAGTTAAGAAAAGAGAGCGCCACCGGCAATGCCAATGCAAGCGGCATGAATGAATTAACAATAACGCTGGCTTCGGACGGGAAGGACATTGCCTTTCGTGCGGCAATGCTCGGCAATTGGAATGCGGGGTGGGATTGGATCAGCATGCCGTTTCGCTTCCCGGCGGCACAGCAGCATGGCCCGGCGTTGGCGCAAGCGGACGCGCAGCAATCGTTAAAAGAGAAATTGCTCAAGGCGAAATTTGCGCTTCAGGTATTGCAAAACTATGTGCTACCGCTGCTATATGGCTGCCTTGGCGCGGCGCTGTTTGTGCTGCGCAGTTTGGCGCGTGACGCCAAGGAATACACCTTTGACCAGGAACGAAAGATGGGCTACCACCAACGAATCTATATGGGAACCCTGTGTGGGCTGGTGATAGGCTGGTTTATTCCCGACGCACCGGTTGGAAGCGCAGGCTTGACCCAATATTCGCTCTCGATTTTGGGTGGCTATAGTGTGGATGTGTTGTTTGGCGTGATGGATAAAATCATTGCCAGCCTCTCCAGCACACCAGCGCAACCCAATCAAACCACCCAATAGCCGGGCTACGCGCTGCAAAACTGCGGGGTGGCTGGCCGCGTGGCACGACCGCCATTTTTGGCAGGGCCGCAATACCTGGCAAACCCGGGCGCGAAAATTTTTCACGCGGCGCAAAGCCAAACGTCTTTAACAGTAACGGGGTTAGCCCGGTTATGCCGCAACCGAAGCACCGGGCGGGCTTGCCGTGCCACCAATGATGCGCTTTTACGATCTCACACCAAGGAAAGCTTATGACCCAACACTACATCATGTCGCCGCTGCCGCGCGCCGCCAGCCTGTTTGTCAATACGCTGAAAATGAATGTACACCGGCGATTGTACGAAGCCAAAAAGCCGGAATCGGCCATCGTTACCCCGGTGTTCATCAGCCGCGAACAGCGGCGCAATTTTCTGGCCCAGGCGGAAATTTATCTGCAATCGTGCCCGCTGGTGAACTTTAACGAGCGCGACGTGGCGCTGTGGCTGGTGCGCGGCGCGGGTGAAGACGGCGAATTTTCAAACCGCATTCCCGATGGCGCTGGCGAGCAGCAGGTTTTGTATATTCAGGGCCACGGCGCGCCGGGCAAAGCCGCGCTGGCGGACGAGGCGGGCAGCGTTATCGTCGATTTGGAAGGCATTGCCGACGCTTTGAAGGCCATCGACGCCATTCCGACCGAGATCACGCTCAAATGCAATTCCTGCTACAGCGGCGTGGACGATTTCCCGGTCTTCGATTCGTTTGGCGCGGTGCGTGAATGGCTCAATACCGAATCGCGCGTCAGCCCGTTTTACACCGGCAACTCGCTCGCCGCCGGGCTGCGCAACATCCTGCGCCGCCATCGCGGCAATATCTTCGGCTACCTGGGGCCGACTGCAATGAATAACTCGCTGCTGTTGATGCAGCCGGACGGCAACTACGCTTACGACCCGCACATGGCGGTTGCGCTGGGGTATCGGGATGCGTTTGGTAATGTGAATTATTTTTATGTTCGCAAAAGCCAGGCGCGGGTGTTGTTTAGGCCGCAGCGGGAGCGGGAAGATGAGGCGTTGGGGCGGGATTTGGGGTTGGTGGATGATTGAACCTGGAACAGCACACATGGTGGCGCTGGATGGGGATTGACGATGCGCACATGCTGGATTTGATTGGGCAGTTTTTAAACCATTTGAATGATCTGGATGGCGATTTATTGGAAGTAACGCAGGGTATTGCCAAGGGTTCGTCGCTCTCGCCTTTGCTGGGGGCACTGTATTTGCAGGCGCTGGATACGGCGCTGGAAAACCATGCCAAACAGCATGGGCTGGTGTATATGCGGTTTATGGACGACTGGTTATTACTCTGTAAAACCCGGCGGCAATTGCGGGTTGGGGTGCGGATTATGAATCAAGTGCTGGCGCTGTTGAAGCTGGATAAAGCGCCGGATAAAACCTTTATTGGCAAGCGGGATAAAGGGATCGATTTTTTGGGTTACCACTTCGGGGATTGCACCGATGAAGGGGTAAGTATTGCCAAGAAAACCTGGATCAACCATCAAGACAAACTCGCTCGGCTTTATGAGCAGGGTGCCGGAGAAATGGCATTGAGGGAGTATGGACGCAGATGGCGGATTTGGGCGAGGAGTGGGGTGCAGTTGGTAAAGGGATGGGATAAAGGAATGGGCATGGGGTTTGGGGATGATGTTTTTGGTGATGTGCCGTTTTAGGTTTGGGCATTCCTGGCGGCTTCTCGAATACATGGGCTGTCCACTATTTATTTCTTGAAAACGTGGTCTGCCCCCCTATTTACTAATGGAATACAACGAAATGGACCATATGAAAGACAGCGAGGCGAACTTGACCCCAAACGAGTGGCAAAAACAAACGGGGTTCAAACGAAAGAGCGTTGATCCTTACAATGTGACGAAGAACGGCCAACCACTGGACCCACCCGACGGGACAACGACTACCTCGACTAGCCGAACTGGTGAAATGGTCCTGCGCGCGACTTCACCAAACAAAACCTACTATGTTGCCCGAAACAGCTCTGACGCAATCGTGACGCCTAAAAACAAAGCGAATCTTATAATAACGTGGAAAGAAATTAGGGATACTCTGCTGAAGTCGCCCACTACGCACCTATATCCCCTGCTTCTTCGAAAACAGAGGGACTTGAAAGAGGGACTGTTGGAACGAAACGACGATGGCGGCAATGCCTTGCCGGATCACTATCCGGAATGTTGCGTGGAATGCTGTATGTTGGCCGTCGTTGTGCTCAACTTCAAACATCACCACGCTAAGGCGTATCCGAATGATAGCGACCTTACCGATGCCGCCTGGGAATACGCTCTGCGGGTGAAGCTACCACCGGTCTGGGATGATGTCAAAAAAATGGTCAAACCAGCGTGCGAGTGGTGCAGAATGCGTGGGCATATTGATATCCTCGTGGACCTGCCGCGCCTGAGACTGGAGTATCAAAAGACCAAAAAATGGAATTCTCTTAGTGAAAAAAAGTGAGGTAACCAGGCAATTCGCTTATCGACGACTACCTTATTCGTTGTGTGATTGGATATCCGCGAACCGGTGGCATTTATTGGTGTGCGGGCGGCACGGCTGCTTCATTGCGGTAACACAGGATGACGATATGCGCGGCTGCTAGCCGCTGGCACATCAGCGGCAAAGTACAGGGTGATCCACCCGCCTGTCCCACTGCTCCTGATTTCTGCGGGCGGCTCGGAGAACCGCTTCGTATCGGCCTACCGTTGGTACCTAATCGACTCTCGTCCTGATTCGCTATCCAACACCGCATCGCTTGTGTTGGGCGGCATGACGCCACTGGCGCGCTACCAGAAGGACTTGACCAGAATCCGCACGCTGGGCCAACGCGCCGCCACCCATGCCATGTGCTTCGCGGATTGCAGCGGCTTCATTACTTCGCTGTTTGCCTGGGTCAATCAGCAAAATGGTAGCGCCTTCACCAGTTGGCAAGCAGGGCAACCAATCGCAATACCCGAGGCTGGCTGCTTCGACCCGGCTGGCGGCTGCCAACTGCCAAATTCCAACAACTATTACAAGTTTTTCACCCAACCCGGCCACGGTTTTCAAGCGGTCGCGCTGGCCGATATTCAGCCGGGTGATTTACTCGCCTGGGCAAATACGGGGTCACCAACGGATTCGGGCCATATCATGCTGGTGGCAGCCGTTGCCGATGCCCCATGCGACCCTTCGGGCCAGACCAAGCAAATCGTCGTGATCGACGAGTCAAGCGGGCATACGCAGGATACGCGCAGCAACGGCAAAGGCGCGTTGGGATTGGGGATTATCGTGCTTTCGACCAATAATTCGCAAACTCAGTTGCAGTTCTTTTGGACGGTCGTAAATTTTTGCGCGCAACCGCCCAAACCCCAGCCCGGCGCGGTTGCCATAGGGCGCGCGCTTGCAGGCCAAGCTGGGTAGATGCCGGACATGCCGACAGGCCACCAATGCCCAAAGCCCAAAGCCCATCATCCACCTTTCACAGCCCCCATTCAACCACGTTAACCCCGATAGCGAGGCACAGGGTTTCGCGCTCTTTGAAAGGAATCATCATGTATCCAAGCGCAGTCAACGATCAGGTTAGCGATGCCGTCACACAGTCGAATGTGAAGGTGGTCGGTGAAGCACCAGCAATGGCGATGGGGTCGATTTACCAATCGCTGGCCCATTCGATGGGCATTTTGTTTCAAAATGCGGTCGCTGCGCAGCAGCAAAACACGCTGGCCCAGGCAGCGGCCAACATGGGCGTGGTCGATACCACGGCTGGCGCAGCCGCCACAGAAAAGGTGGCACAGGGCGGCATTGCCGATCATCTGACCAGCATGTTGACGGTGCTGAAATCGTTCAGCGGCAAACCGGCTTACCAGCATTAATACTTGCGCTGGTGCCCAAACCGTTGCCAGTAACCACCACCGCGCTGTGGTGTGCTCGCCCGCATTTATACACACATCTAACAGCATCATCCTAGCCCTCATCCTGCGCCAAAGCGCTACCCC
>JBDLSU010000373.1:0-4446 GCA_039799405.1 Pseudomonadota bacterium
AACATAAAGGCCACCGAACCTTCGGTGCCCATATTGCCGCCAAATTTGGAGAAAGCATGGCGTACTTCAGCCACTGTGCGCACCTTGTTATCGGTCATGCATTCGACGATAATTGCAGCACCGCCGATACCATAGCCTTCGTAGCGAATTTCTTCATAGTTGGCACCATCCAGGCCACCGGTGCCGCGCGAAATGGCGCGTTGCACATTGTCTTTCGGCATATTGGCATCGGCCGCCTTGTCCACCGCCAGACGCAAACGCGGGTTGGCCGAAATATCGCCCCCACCCATGCGCGCTGCTACCGTAATTTCCTTGATCAAACGCGTCCACACCTTGCCGCGTTTGGCATCGGTGGCGGCTTTTTTATGCTTGATATTTGCCCATTTGCTATGTCCAGCCATCGTATTTCTTTCCCGCATGAGTTTATCGTCAACGCGGCATTCTATCATACCGATGTGCTTAACTGTGAGGGTGCAAGCGGGGGGCGGGTGCTAAAAAGTGATTCCTGCTGCATTTTTATGAAAAAGCTATAATGCTGACCAGGTTTTTAATCGGGCAAAACAGGGGGGACTCGCTATGGATATCCGTTTTTATTACGCCGCAGGTGCCAATTGTTGTGAGCGTATCAAGTGGGCGCTGGACTACAAAGGCATTGCTTATACTCAACTTAACGAAGGTACGATGAGTGCTGCCGACGCTGAACACTTTATCCGCATCAGCCCGTTTCAGCGCTGGCCTGTGCTGGAACTGGACGGCAAGCCGCTGAGTGAATCGATGGCGATGCTGGAATGGCTGGAGGAATGGCAGCCGCTGCCGCCCTTGAACTATCGCGATCTGATGCTGCGCGCTCGCGTGCGTGAAGCCAGTGAGGTGGTCAATTCATCGATTCATCCGGTGCAAAACCGGGCTGTGGTGCGGTTTTTTCATCCGTTCGGGCCGGAACAGGAAATGCGCCTGATGCGGGCCGATTGGGTGGCCAACAATTTGGCCAAACTGGCACCGCTGTTGTGGCTGGACAGCAGTTTTGCCGTTGGCGAACAATTTACCATGGCCGATATTCTGGTGGCGGTGATCTACCGCAAGGGCGTACAACTGGGCATGTTGGAATTGCCAGACCTGGATTTGGATCTGGATGATTTTGCCCACCATTGGGCGCATTTGATGTCGATTGATGCGGTGCGGGCCAGTTGCCCGCTGGCTGAGGCTAAAACTGCGGGGTAACGCTAATCCTGGCTTGGTGTTGCCGCTCAGTGCTTCCTCAGTGTTTCAGATGCGAGGCAAATTCCTGCACTACCGCCGCAATGGTTTGCTGGCGCGCTTCATCCAGATCGCCCGGTTCTTCAAACGCAAAGCCAATCACCGCCAGCACCTCGCTCTGTGCATCCAGCAGCGGCATGGCGATGCAGGCATGTACGGTGACCGGTTTGGGATCGGCATGTAGTTCGGCCTCGCTTAACAGATCGCATTGCTGCACCGGTTTTTTGCGCGATTGCGCCAGGCCGGACATGCCCTTGCCGTAGGCGACGCGGGTGATGATGGTGAGGGTTGAGACGGGAATATGGTGCGCCGCCGTCAGATGCAAGGTGGTGTCGCGTTGCACATGCACCGTGCCTGCCATGGCGCCCAGCGTGGCAATGGCTGCTTCCAGCCATTTTTGATGGTCGGCATTTTGCAGATACATCTTGTCTCCGGAATTTTTGGGTTGATTTTGGCTACCGAAACGCTTGGTCTATGCTGCGGCAGGTGGCAGGCTTTGTCAAGTTGAAAATGGGGTGGATGGCGCGGGTATTGCTGTGCTGTTGCTAAAAGTGCTTTTGGGCAATCATGATCGCCCAGGGGCAAGCCTGTCAGGCCCGGTGTTGCGCCATGCATGAGCACATCGGCCGCACTCGTTGCCCTGGACCGTATCAACCCGCCAGGGTTGTGTGGGTTGATCCGGAGGAAGCTGGCAGGAGTTATACGATGCCGTTGGAATAGGTGGTGGGGCCGGAGCCAAAGTGCGCGGTCAGATCCTGCTGGCGCAAGGCACCGCTGGCCAGGCCAATATGCACCCAGGTGCCTTCGTAAATCAGTTGGTCGTATTTGATATTGGAATCGCGGATCATGATCGCCAGTTCTTTAGGGGTTTTGCTGGATACCGTAATATCTGCCGCCAGACCTTCGACATGAGCGCTTTTGCCCGAGCCGCCAATGGCCTTGTTCAATTCCGGGCTGCGGTAACCGCTCGACACCCGGATCGGCCCGCCTACCAGCGCGCGCACCTCTTCCAGCGTTTGCGCAATGCGCTTGAGGTTTTCAAGCACCGCATCGCCCGGGGTATTGTTGATCCCCTTGCGCACGGCCGTATCAGAAAAAGTTAATTCTTCCAGCGTGAAATGTGGACTCAGATTCATGATTGCTCCATTTCGGATTCGGGTTGAAGTTTCTGCATGCACAGCGCTTCATTTTACTCCATGGATGCTGGCTTGCTAAAAAACCTTCCGGGTAAGGATGCCTTATTTGATTGAGGCAAAATCGGCAATCAGGGTGGCAATTATTTCGTCGGCATGGCGAATTTGTGGGAGTCTGGTAAAAGTAAAGCCACTGTCAATGCGTTGCAGCAGTTGTCCTGCTACTGGAAATGCCAACTTGACCGGTTTTCCAATAAAAGACTTATGCAATACTTCACAAATTCGAGCTAAATGTGGAGCCAGGCCCGTATCGGGAAACAAGGGCGGATTCGATCTGACTGGTGCTGGTAGCAGACTATTAGGGCTTTGGCGGAAAAGATCAATAATTGCTGTCACTGTCTTCAAAGCAAGCAGTTCATTGTGATAGCGTAATAGCAGTGTCGAATGTTGATTATCGGGCATTCGTAAAGGCCGAACCGTCAGCAATGTGAGCAGGAATGCCGCCCCTGCTTGATGAGCCACGTCAAATGGTTGCAGTTCATTTTTACCCAAACTGGCAACTTGGGTCAGATATTCAGCGCTTAGTTCATGATATTTGTCATGCAACCACTCTATCTTACCTAATTTGTCATGCCGAATTTGTTCAATGATATCTTGACCATAAATGAACATCGTATCCGTGAGGAGTGACTCCCGGAGTTTATTTGGTGTCATAACAAGACTTGAGGAATTGAATTAAGGCACGAGGACAGGTTCTTCGGGGAAAAAATCTTCAATCGTAACCATAGTATCGCCGGCCTTGGAATCTGGGGTAATGATAACCTGACGTAAATAAGGTTCGCGTTCGAATAGCATTTTTCCTGTCATTTCGCTTAGCGTTGGCAGTTTTTTATTTGAAGCGGATTTGTCTGGACTGGCACTGGACAGGCCTTGAGTGTCTGGAATCCTGCTTTCATTTGCAAACATATTAACAACTCCTGATTTGACATTTTCAATGTCACATTTTTGGTGATGGTGCACTAGTTTGTTTGCAGGTCTCACTTCTCCGGCAAGCCTGTTTGTCAGATTAGTGCAAATAGTCGGAAAAGGCAAGTTCAACAAAAAAGTATGTCAGCTTCTTCTTTTTACATGCTGGGTTTAGTCTACCGTAAGTTGCTGCCAGTCGTTTGGGGTTTCAACGTACAATTGCCAAAGGCCCGGCTCTTGTTATTGCTTTGCCACACAATTTCAGATTTCCAGAAATGTTGGAAATGATTTTGTTAAAACGGCGCTGTATCCAAGCTGCGGCATAAATCATGAAGTCATTTGGTGCAATTGGTTTACAATCCACACATGACTTCAGACCCTTCTCACCCGGACCACCACGCGCGTCGTGCCTGGTTAATCGGCATTGCACTGGCCCTGCTGGGCGCGATCCTGTTTTCCACCAAAGCCATCGTCGCCAAACTGTTGTATCGCTACCAACTGGATGCGGTTACCGTGATCGGTTTTCGCATGATGTTTTCCTTGCCATTTTTTGCCGTCATGGCTCTGTGGCAAATGCAACGCGGCCCCAGCTTGAGCACGCTGGACCGCTGGCGTATGGTGGGCCTGGGGCTGGTGGGCTATTATTTGTCCAGCTTTCTGGATTTTCTGGGTTTGCAATTTATTACCGCCGGGCTGGAACGGCTGATTTTGTTTTTAACTCCCTCGTTTGTGTTGTTGATTTCGTCGCGCATCTTGCATAAAAACATTACGCTGCGCGATTGGTCGGCCTTGCTGATGTCGTATGCTGGCATCGTGTTGGTGTTTTTGCATGATTTAAAACTTGGTGGCAGCAATGTCGCATTGGGGGCGCTGCTGGTGCTGGGCTCGGCCATGGCGTATGCGGTGTATTTGATTGGTTCTGGCGAACTGGTCAACCGGATCGGCTCGCTCAAGCTGGTGTCGTATGCCATGTGCGTGTCCAGCGCTGCCTGTATCGGCCAGTTTTTTGCCCTGCGTCCGGCCTCAATGTTGATCCAGCCGATGGCGGTGTATGGTTTGTCACTGATCAATGGCGTGTTTTCCACCCTGT
>JBDLSU010000374.1:0-3527 GCA_039799405.1 Pseudomonadota bacterium
GAATGGGAACGCTATGAAGGCATGCTGGTGCGCTTTACCAATTCGCTGACGGTAGCGCAAAACTACTTCCTCGGCCGCTATGGTCAATTGTCCTTGTCCGCTGGCCGTCTGGAAGCCCCCACCAACCGCTATCGCCCGGGCACCCCGGAAGCGCTGGCACTGGCTGCATCCAACGCTGCCAACCTGATCATTCTGGACGACGGTTTGTCTTCGCAAAACCCGAATCCGATTCCCTACATTGGTCTGGATAACACCGTGCGCGCTGGCGATACCGCCTCCAACGTCACTGGCGTGGTCGATTTTGGCCTGCTGACTTCCAGCAACACCGGCCCAACCGGCTACAAGCTGCAGCCAAGCGTGACCCCGACTTTCTCACGTTCCAACCCACGCACCACCGCACCGGAAGCAGTAGGCGGTAACATCAAGGTTGCCAGCTTCAATGTATTGAACTTTTTCACCACCTTTACCGATGGCAAAACAGCCGACGGCCGTACTGGTCAGGGTTGTACCTTGGGTGGTGCCAGCGCCGCTTCCAACTGTCGCGGTGCCAGCAACCTGGCCGAATTTACCCGCCAGCGCGCCAAAATCGTTGCCGCCATGAAGACCATTGATGCCGACGTATTCGGCCTGATGGAAATGCAAAACAATGGCGATGAAGCGATCTCGAACCTGGTGAATGGGTTGAATGCCGAAATCGGTAGCGTTACTTACGCCGCCGTGCCTGTGCCAGTATCGATCAGCGGCGACGATGCCATCCGGGTCGCCATGATTTACAAGCCTGCCAAGCTGAGCCTGGTCGGTAACGCGCTTACCGATACCGACCCGATCAACAACCGCCCACCGCTGGCGCAAACTTTTGCGCTTGGCAATGGCAAGCGTTTCTCGGTTATCGTCAACCACCTGAAATCGAAGAGCAGTTGCCCGACCGACAGCAGCGCCAACACCGACCAGGGTGACGGCCAGGCTTGCTGGAATTTATTGCGTACCCAGCAGGCACAACGTCTGGTGAATGTGTTTATTCCACAAGTACAAGCGCTGGCGCAAGATACCGACGTGCTGACCATTGGTGACTTCAATGCCATGGGTGCGGAAGACCCGACCATTGCCATGATCAACGGCGGCATGGTCAGCGAAATCGAACGCTTTGTGCGCCCACATGGCACACCGTATTCGTTCATTTTCGACAGCTACAGTGGCTATCTGGATCACGCTTTCAGCACCCCTTCGCTGTCGGCCAAGGTGACCAATGTTGCTGAATGGCATATCAATGCCGATGAGCCATCGGTGATCGACTACAACACCGAATTCCGCACCCAGGATCTGTACGCGGTGTCGCCATTCCGTTCGTCGGATCATGATCCGGTCATCATCGGCCTGAATCTGCAAGCAGCACCGGTTGATGTCAGCACCCAGGTGACCAGCGTCAGTTCCGGTCTGGTATTGAACCGTGCCACCCAGTTGTACAACGGCACCATCACCATCACCAACAAGGGCAGCACCACCCTGACTGGCCCATTCCAGGTAGAGCTGAACAACCTGAGCAGCGGCGTTACCCTGGCCAATGCCAGCGGCAACCACAATGGCGTACCGTACATTACTGCCAGCGCCAACAGTCTGGCACCGGGCAAATCGGTAAGCGTTGCCATCAGCCTGCGTAATCCTAACAAAGTGAATGTCAGCTATGTCGTCAAGACCTGGACCGGCAGTTTCCAATAATCGATAAGAGAAACCTCATGAAAAACTTTTCAAGCTTCACAATGACCCGTCAAGCCATCGCCGCCCTGGCACTGTTGGGCCTGGCCGCACAAGCCCACGCTGACAATTTGTACCACGTGGTGATCGATGCCACCCAGTTTGCTGGTAGCGGCTGGCTGGATCTGCAATTCAATCCGGGTCAGGACACGGCACCGTCCGCATTTGCCTTCGTCAAGGGCTTTACTGGCGAGCTGGACAACAGCCAGGCTGCGCAAGTTTCCGGCAGCGTGACAGGCGACATCAGCAGCCAGGTCAATTTCAGCAATAGCACCGCCTATAACGATTTGTTCCAGGCAGTGAAATTTGGCCAGCGCATCAGCTTTGACGTGTCCTTTGCTGGCCCGTTTTTGAACAGCAGCGATAGCAGCGTCGGTTCCAGCTTTGGCGTGGCCCTGTATGGCAGCGATCAGGTTACCGTACTGGGCAATGGCGATGCCGGTAGCGGCAGTTTGTTGACCTTCAATCTGGTTTCCACCGGCACCCCGGTCGGCAATGTCACACCAGTGGTGTTTGACGCCGCACTGGTCAATGTTAGCGCCGTACCAGAAGCATCGGAATGGATGATGTTAATGGCAGGTCTGGGCGTGATGGGTGTGTTTGCCCGTCGCCGCAAGGCGCAACAAGCCTGAGGCCATTTGTAGTAAGCCATTAGCAGTAAGCCATTAGCAGCAATCTATTGGCACCAACCAAAGGGCACGCTTCGGCGTGCCTTTTTTTGTGTACCTGCGCCACGCAAGATGCCGCAATTTGCGTATCGTCACAGGTAACGCCTGCCCGACAAAATTACTATCAAATTAAAAAGCATAGGTCGCATGGGCACCCGTGCATGGCAGTGGGCCAAGCATTTTTCCATACAGGATCGCCATGCCAGCACCAATTTTCTACTCACTCTGACAAGCCATACCCAACCCGTGCCATTGGCCCGGCAGCGCCGCATTTCGATGCAAAGCATTTGCAAATTCAGCGCACCGTGTTAAATTCAAATCAGGCATGGCATATCAGCAGGGATAGGGATGGAACTGTATGCATTGAATGAAGAAGTCGCGGCGCTGGAAGCCATGCTGGCTGGCAGTGAAGGCACGGCGCGTCTGGATTTACTGGTGGCACTGGCCTGGCAATTGCGCGAACGCGATGTGATGCGGGCCGAATTTTTGGCCGAACAAGCCGAAGCGGAACTGCATCACAGCACCCGGTTGGTCAACCATCATGAGTACGACAGCCATCATGACGACCACCTGACTTATCACCACCCACATCAGGCCCGCCTGTTGCTGGTACACGGCGTGATGCACACCCTGCGTTCGCATCTGGACGCCGCCCAGCAAGAGATTGAATCGGCCATCAAACTGTTTGAACAAATCAGCGACAGCCGCGCCAGCCTGAGCGGCTGCGGTGATGGCTATTGCTGCCTGGCTTCGGTCTGGCAAGACCGTGGCGATGCGCGCCAGCGCGACCACTGCCTGCAACTGGCAATCGATGACTACCGCGCCGCAGGCGACACGGAACGGCAAGAATTTGCACTGGCGCGCAGCTTGCACTATGCGGCCTTTCGCGATGTCACCGGCACCGCCGCACGGCTGGCCCAATGTTTTGACCCGGACGGCCAGACCAGCCGCGCCGCCAGCGCCTGGCTGGAAAGCGCGCGCGCGGTGATGGCGGTGCTGTCGGGCGATGCCGGCAGTGCGATTCGTGATTTCATGCGCGCCTACCACGCAGCGTGGGAAACCGGCCAAATCCGTCAGGCCATCGGCGCGGCCAGCAATGCCTCCGAT
>JBDLSU010000375.1:0-4741 GCA_039799405.1 Pseudomonadota bacterium
ACCGGCGTGTGGATATTATTGTCATGGCGACGGTGAATGCGAGTTAAGTGTCAGTGTGCAGCGGCGGCGCAAGCCAAGCGCCAACAGGTATGCCAAAAACCCGGCTCAACTGGCCCCGCCAGTTTGCCAATTTGATTGTCTTTGCCAAAGATTTGGAACGGTATGAAGAATTTTTTTGCCTGGTTTGCTAAACCCCCGGTACTTTCCTGCATCGGGGTGATATTTCTGGCGCTACTGATCTGGTATGGTGGCCCCTTGTTATCGTTTGGTGCCTCCGGTTCGGAATCGGAATGGCGACCGTTCGATGCCGAAACCACGCGCTGGATCTGGATCGGCTTGTTCTTCGGCATCTGGGCCGCCTACTGGCTGTGGAAATGGCTGGCCGCACGGCTGGCCAATGCAGTGCTGATGAAGAGTGTGGCGGCAGAAAACGCGCCACCGGCTGACCCGAATGCCACCCAGTCGGCCGCCGAAATTGCGGCACTCAACAAGCTGATGCAAGACGCCATGGCGACCCTGAAAAAGTCGAAAAATGGTTCCAGCAAGGGCCAATATATGTATCAATTGCCCTGGTATATGTTCGTCGGCGCACCGGGCACCGGTAAAACCACCGCGCTGGCCGAATCCGGCTTGCACTTCCCGCTGCAAGAATCGATCGGCAAAAAAGCCATTGGTGGTGTTGGCGGTACCCGCAACTGCGACTGGTGGTTTACCGATGAAGCGGTCTTGCTCGATACTGCTGGCCGCTATACCACGCAAGACAGCCAGAGCGAAGTTGATAAGGCAGCCTGGCACGGCTTTTTGGATATGCTGAAAAAGCACCGCCGTCGTCGCCCCATCAACGGTGTGATCGTGGCGGTCAGTGCGGCCGAACTGATGACCATGAAAGAACACGAACGCAAGGCCCAGGCGGCGGCGATTCGTGACCGGATCAAGGAACTGCACGAACGGCTGGAAATCCGCTTCCCGATCTATGTGTTGGTCACCAAATGCGATTTGCTGGCCGGGTTTATTGAATACTTTGATCACCTCGGCAAGGAAGAGCGCAATCAGGTCTGGGGCCTGACCTTTCCGATGAATGGCACCGACAAAATTGATGAATCGCTGGCCAGCCTGCCGGGCGAATTGCGCACGCTGGAAGCGCAATTGCAAGTGCGGGTGCTGGACCGGGTGCAGCAAGAACGCGATGTAAAACGCCGTGCGCTGATTTATAGTTTCCCGCAACAATTTGCGGCATTGGGCCAGAGCCTGGATGGCTTTTTGAAAGAAACCTTTGGCTCTTCGCGCTATAACGAAGACGCTTTGCTGCGCGGCGTGTATTTCAGCAGCGGTACGCAAGAAGGTAGCCCGATTGACCGCGTAATGGGCGCACTGGCCGCCAGCTTCGGGCTGGATCGGCAACAACTGGCCCCCGGTGCCGCTAGTGGCCGCAGCTACTTCATCCATCGCCTGATGACCGAAGTGATTTTCAAGGAAGCTGAACTGGTTGGCACCAATTTGCAATTCGAGCGCAAGCGCCGCTTGCTGCAATGGGGCAGTGCCGCTGCATTGGGCGTGGTGTTTGTGATTGGCGGCATTTTGCTCACCACCAGCTATTTCAAGAACAAGAGCTATGTGGCCGATGTGGCGCAACGCGTGACCAAGCTGGAAGAAATGGCCAAGGCCCTGCCCGCACAACATCGTCCGCATGACATGTTGCCGCTGCTGAATGCCGCGCGCGAAGTGCCGGGTGGCTATAACGACAAAGACAAGAGCATCAGCCTGCTGGAACGCTGGGGCTTGTCGCAGCGCGCCAAGCTGGGTGAAGGTTCTACCACCATGTACCGCAAGCTGCTCAAAGATGGCCTGACCCCGCATATGGTGACTTATATCGAATAACAATTGCGCCGTGGTGCCACCAATAACGCCGACGCATTGTATGTGCAGTTGCGCGTCTATCTGATGCTGGGCGGCGATCATTTTAACCCGGACGACATTCTGGCCTGGGCTGATGCCGACTGGCTGCGCCGCATGGGTGATGCCAGCGAAGAACAACGTCAGGCGCTGTTGGCGCATGTGGCCGCCTTGCTGGAACGTCAGGTCGATACGCCCCTGGCGCTGGATAAAGATCTGGTGGCGCAAAGCCGCTTGGTGCTGGCGCAACTGCAGGTGGAAAAACGGGTGTACAACACCGTCAAGCGCAGTTTGCAGCATGCCAAGCTGAAAGAATTCAGCGTCACCGAAGTCGGTGGCGTGCAAGCACCGCAAGTGCTGGTACGGCGCAGTGGCGAGCCATTAACCCGTGGCGTGCCCGGCATGTATTCGGTGGCCGGGTATAAAAAGTTCCAGGAATTGAATTTGCAAGCGGTGGCGGAAACCGCGAAAGACGGTTGGGTGTTGGCGCAGCAGGAAAAAGCCATCGACCCGGCCAAAATTGAGCAAATCAAGGCCACCGTGCAAAACTTTTATTTTGATGACTACATCAAAGCCTGGGACGCCTATCTGGCTGACGTGACCATCGTGCCGTTCACCAGTCTGGATCAGGGCGCACGGATCGCTACCCTGTTGACCGGGGCCGAATCGCCAGTGAAGAAATTCTATTCAGCCGCAGCCAGGGAAACCCAGTTGGAAAGCGCGGGCACTGGTCTGGCCGGTGAATCGATGACCAAGGCCATCAAGGACAAGCTGGCCGCAGCCAAAGGCAAACTGGGCACGGTATTTGAAGCCGGGGTGGATGATGCGGTCAAATCCACCGCCACCACCAAGGTAACCAATCCGGTGGATTCGCATTTTGAACCACTGCACAAGCTGGTCGGCCTGCAACCCGGTGGTGCTGCCGCAGCCGCAGCCGGTGCCAGCGCTGGAGCGGCTGGTGCAGGTGGCGCGCCGATTGATGGCACGCTCGCCATGCTGAAAGATGTCGCGACTTATCTGGTGCAAGCCAACCAGGCCAAACAAAGCGGTGCCCCGGCCCCGTCGGCGGAAGTGTTGTCGCGCCTGAAGCTGGAAGGCGAAGGCAAGTTTGCACCGCTGGGCGCGATGATTCAGGCGGTCGATAACAGCACCTCCGGCCTGACCAAGGGCAGCGAGCGCGAGCGCTTGAGTTCGCTCTGGAGCGGTCAGGCAGGCCCCTTCTGTCGTCAGGCCATTGCCGGGCGCTATCCGATGGTGCATAGCGCGGCGCAAGAAGTGACGGCCGACGATTTTGGTCGCATGTTTGCGCCGGGCGGAGTGATGGATGACTTCTTCCAGAAAAACCTGCAAGCCTATGTCGATACCGGCAGTAAACCGTGGCGCTGGCGTCCGGTTGGCAATGTCTCGCTCGGCATTGCACCGGGTGTATTGGTGGAATTCCAGCGCGCAGCGGTGATTCGTGACGCCTTCTTTGGCAGCGGCGGCAAGCAGGCCTCGATGCGCTTCAACCTGAAAACCCTGTCGGTGGATCCGGCCTTGTCCAAGTTCTCGATGGATATTGATGGACAACCCTTTGTCTACACGACCGGCAACAATGCAACGGGCAGCTTCCAGGTGCCAAGCGGCAAGGGCAATGGCCAGATCCGGGTCGAAACCGTGCCCGCCACCCGCAATTTGAGCACCGATGGCACCTGGGCCTGGTTCCGCATGATGGACAAGGGCAGTGTCGAAGGCACACCCGGCCAGGGCGAGCGCTATAAGTTGAACTTTGATCTGGATGGCAAGCGGGTACAGTTGGAAATGACCGCCAGCAGCGTGATCAATCCATTCAAGCGCGAGATTCTGGAACAATTCCATTGCCTCGACCGCTTTTAAAGGAGTTGGTGCATGGATCTGCAAAATGATAATCCGCCCGGGCTATACGGCAAAGTCACCAGCCATGGTGACTTCATCACGCGCCGCCTGCCGCCGCTGTTTGTCAATGCCTGGGACAACTGGCTGCAACATGGCATTGCCGCCAGCCGCAGCCATATGAGCAAGCAGTGGCTGGAAATTTACCTGACCAGCCCGATCTGGCGCTTCGCGTTGGCCCCCGGGGTGATAGGCGATACCGGCTGGACCGGCGTCTGGATGCCCAGTGTGGACAAGGTCGGGCGTCATTTTCCGCTGACCCTGGCCAGCGAAGTGGTGGGCGAATGCCGCATCTACGAATGGCTGCGCGATGCCAAAAACTGGTATGAAAATCTGGAAGATCTAGCCCTGTCGTCGCTCGAAGAGGGTTTTCGTTTTGACGAGATGGATGCCAAACTGCAATCAATGCCCGGTTTGCAGGCGATGATGCTGGCGATTAATCGTTTGCCCGATATTCAGGGCGGCAAAAACATGGCGGTGTGCTATTCCTGGCACGAATTTTCCCAACTGGAAGAAGCCTTGCCGATGCTGAATCTGGAACTGGCGCAAATGACCTTGCGGGATCATAGCTTCTGGTGGACCGAAGGCTCGCAACGCGTGCATCCGTCGCTGTCGGTATGTCGTGGTATGCCCAGTGCCGAACAGTTTTGCGCCATGCTCGATGGTGCCTGGGTCGAACGCGGCTGGCAATGGCGCTAGTTGGCCGGAACAAAGATGGGTGCTGGTAGTGGCTACCGCTACCAGCAATACGCCAATAACACGGTAATATTGTCGCGCCCACCATTGCCATTGGCCAGCGCAATCAATTGCTCGCAACAGTCATCCAGATTATTGCTGTTGGCACCAGCCAGTATCTGGCTGATTTCGGCATCGCTGACCGGGCCGTACAAACCGTCCGAGCACAACATCAACACGTCACCGCTCTTGGTCGGGTGGG
>JBDLSU010000376.1:0-5422 GCA_039799405.1 Pseudomonadota bacterium
AGGTGGCATTGTCATTCTGGCCGCGCCGCAACGAGGGCAGCGCTTGTGGCGCGGGTAGGCCGGTTTCGTCCAGAATCCGGCGGCCCATGCCCAGCAAGGTATTGCCGGGGCCGATTTCGAGCAGGTCTGGCTCGCCCTGTTGCATCAATTGTTCAAATGCTTCAGTGAAGCGTACCGGCGCGCTGACATGGTCGATCCAGTATTGGGCGGTGGCCAGGGCTGCGCCCCCGACCCGGCCGGTCAGGGTCGAGATCATGGTAAAGCGGGGTGGCTGATAGTCGATTGCGCGTGCGATCTGGCCGAATTGTTCCAGCATCGGTGCCATCATGCTGGAATGGAAGGCGTGCGAAACGCTCAATTGCTGGTAGCGGATTTGCATCGCATCAAGCTGTGGCAACAACTTTGTCATCGCCCCGAAAGTGCCCGAGAGGACGGTGTTCTGGTTGCCATTGTAGGCGGCTATCGAGAGTTCGTCGCCAATCAGGTGGCGCAGTTGGGTGGCCGGGGCAAACACCGCGCACATGGTGCCAGCTTCGCACAGTTCCACCATCAGGCGGCCGCGCGCGGCAATCAGGCGCAAGCCGTCGGCGATAGAAAACACCCCGGCATGGCAGGCAGCGGCATATTCGCCGACACTGTGGCCCAGCAGCAGTTCCGGTACGATGCCATAGCTTTCCCATTGCTTGACCAGTGCCAGTTCCAGCGCAAACAGGGCGGGCTGGGTATAGCGGGTCTGGTTCAGTTCAGCTTCATGCTGGCCCCACAGTACTTCCCGCAGCGCCATCGGCATCAGCTCACGCAGGGCGCTTTCGCATTCGTCGATCACGGCGCGAAATACCGGTTGGCTTTCATACAGATCACGCCCCATGCCAACATATTGTGCGCCCTGGCCGGAAAACAAAAATGCCAGCGGCCGGCTGCGGCCCGAACCGCTGCCCGCGACAAACTCCTGCCCGGCCTGTTCCAGTTGGGTCAGCAGTTCGGCACGACTGGCTGCGACAAAGGCGCGACGGCAGGCAAAGTGGTTGCGCCCGATATTGGCGGAATGGCAAAATGCCTGCAACTCCAGTTCTGGCCGGGACATCACATGGCGCGCAAACTGGCCGAGCTGGGCCTGCAATGCCTTGTCGCTCTTGGCCGAAACGGTCAGCAGGCAGGGCGCTGCGGGTTCGCTGCTGACTGAAGGGGAGGGTTGTTCCGGCGCTTCTTCCAGAATCACATGCGCGTTGGAACCGCCAAAACCGAAAGCACTGACACCGGCAAAGCGGCGCTTGCCATCACTTAGCCAGGGCACGCTCTGGCGCGGGATCTGGACATCCACGGCATCCCAGTTGATCATCGGGCTGGGTTCAGAAAAATTCAGATGCGGCGGAATGGCATCATGCTGCATGGCCGCCACGACCTTCAATACCCCGGCCAGACCGGCGGCGGCTTCGGTATGACCAATATTGGTTTTGACCGAGCCGACAAACAAGGGGCGTGAGCGCGCGGATTTGCCAAACACGGTGGCGATGGCCGACATTTCAATCGGGTCGCCAAGCGATGTGCCGGTGCCATGGGCTTCGATGTAGTCGATATCGTCGGGTTCCAGTTCGGCTGCCTTGAGCGCATCCTGGATTACCTGAACCTGGGATTTTTCATTGGGTGCAGTCAGGCCCTGGCTATGACCATCCTGATTCAGGGCCGAACCACGCAGCAAGGCCAGAATCCGGTCGCCGTCGGCAAGGGCATCGGACAGGCGTTTTAACACGACCACGCCACAGCCTTCGCCGCGCACATAGCCATTGGCCTTGGCGTCAAAAGTTTTGCAGCGGCCGTCCGGTGCCAGCATATTGGCTTTGGAAAAGATGATCGAGGTGACCGGATCGAGAATCAGGTTGACCCCGCCCACCAGTGCCAGATTGCTTTCCCGGTTATGCAGGCTCTGTGCCGCCACATGCATCGCCACCAGCGAGGACGAGCAGGCGGTATCGACCGCGAAACACGGGCCTTTGAGTCCGAGCATGTAAGAAATGCGGCCTGCCGCAACGCTGAAGGTGGTGCCGGTGCCGTCATATGCGGTGACGGTTTCAAAGCCTTCGGTATTGGCCAGCGCGGTGCGCAAGTTGGCATAATCGGCATTGCAGATACCGATGAAGACGCCGGTTTTGGAGCCGACCAGATCCTTGGGGGCATGGCCTGCGTGTTCCAGCGCCTGCCAGCAGGTTTCCAGTAACAGCCGTTGCTGCGGGTCCATGCGGTCGGCTTCGCGTGGTGAAATGCCGAAGAACTCGGCATCGAAGATGTCAATCTGATCCAGCAAACCAATCCGTTTGGCGTACATTTTGCCAGGGCGGGCCGGGTCGGCATCGTAAAAACGCGTCATGTCCCAGCGATCCTGGCCGATTTCACGCACACCTTCACGTCCTTGCGACAACAGTTCCCAATACGCATCGAGGTCATTGGCACCGCCGGGCATTCTGCAACCCGCACCCACAATGGCAATCGGTTCGCGCTGTTTGTCGGCCAGCGCGTTCAGTTGTTTTTGTTGCTGTACGGTCAGCAATAAAAGCTGTTTCGGGGAAAGGCTCTTTACTCGTTCAAGAAATTCATTCATAACTCATCCAATTACAATTCATGGTGGCCAGCTTGTACCGCTACCCCTTTTGTTACTTTTGTTACGACAGCGCACCCAGCAAGGCATCGATTTCATCGTCAGACATGGCTTCCAGCGCTTCCAGATCGACACCCGGGTCGTGGCTGGTGACAGGTGCGGCGACAGGCGAAACCGGCATCACTTCTTCTTCCGCCTTGACAAAGTCTTCCATGATGAAAGCGGTCAATTCGGCCACGCTCGGATGTTTGTACAAAATCGCCGTGGGCAAGGTACTGCCCAGCAAGCGTCCGAGGCCGTTACGGATATCAATTGCCATCAGGGAGTCGAGACCGAGTTCCTGTAGTGGGCGTTCGATATCAAAGCCCACGCCGGTGTCGAGCGACATGACGCGTTCAATTTCTTTTAATATCGCTTGCTGCACTGTTTTCTGGCGTGCCGCTGGCGGCAGTTTTTGCACCCGTGCCAGGAAGTCTGGCTCCTCGTTGCGCTCATCGGTAGCATTGGGCGTGCCGGTCAATGCCGACAAATACGGCGACGCTTTGCCAAAATAATAGTTTTTGAGATAATCCTGCCAGCGTGCCGGAATGACACTGATATTGGCCGGGGCTGCGCCGATGATGTCGGACAGCATGCTCAGGCCATCGGTCAGATCAATCGGCATCAGGCCGCTCTGGCTCAGGCGTCGCATCAGGGCTTCATCGCCGCCCATGCCCTTGCTGGCCCAGATGCTCCAGGCAATGCTGGTGACTGGCAAATCGTGCGCACGCTCGACTTCTGCCAGCCGGTCCAGGAAGGCATTGGCGCTGGCATAGTTGATTTGACCGGCCGAGCCCAGAATGGCAGCGGCGGAAGAAAACAGCAACACAAATTCCAGTGCCTGGCGGTTGGGCAGGGCGCGCAGTACCCGGGTCAGATGCCAGGCCGCGATCGCCTTGGGGGCGATGACATCGGCAAAACTGGCACTGTCGAGCAAATCCAGGGTTTGATCCTGCAAGCGTCCGGCCAGATGAAATACCCCGGCCAGTGGCAGATCGAGTGCCTGCAGGGCCTCCGACAGGATCGTGGCCCCGGCCGCCGTTGTCAGATCCAGCTTCAGAACCCGGATACGCACGCCAAGTGAATCAAGCCAGAGTTGTTCCTGTGGTTTGAGTGCGCGGTGAACCGGCAGCATGAAATGGCGTGCGCCCTGGGCCACCAGCCATGGCAACAACGATTGCCCCAGCCCACCCAGTGCGCCCGTCAGCAGATAGGTACGATCACCCTGAATGCGCAGCGCTGGCAACGAAGCGTATTCGTATTTGATGGCCTGCAGGCGCGCCACACTGCGGCCACCTTGTTCCAGCCGAACCCGCATTTCGGCATCATGGGTGGTCAGCTCGCGCCACAAGTTGTTCAGATCACGCGGATCGTTGACTTCACCCATGAATTCGACATTGATGCAATGCAAATCGGGGCGCTCCAGGCGCAGGGCATTGCCAAAGCCCCACAATGCGCCTCCCATCAGATCGGCACTGCCCGGTTTGTGGGCCTGGCGCGTGACCAGGCTGACCCGGTTGGATTGATCGTCGCTGGCCAGGCGGCTGTTTTCCAGTGCCTGCAGCCAGTGCATCAGCCCCACGCACAGATCCGTCAGTCCGCCTTCGATGCTGTTCTGGCACAAGGCCCACAGGTACACGGTGTGTCCGACCACGGCATCGTTGGCACCGAAATCGTCGGCAATGGCCTGGGTCAGGCTCAGGAAATCCTGTTTGCTGTGCGGGGCCACGGTATATCCCCCGTTTTTGCGCGCAAAACCGCTGCCTTGCCAGACCAGTATCGCACGTTTGCCCTTTTGTTGAATGCGCTCTACCAGGTCATTGGCCAGGTTGCCCTGATCGGCGAAGATCACCCATAGCGGCATGACGGTGACGCTGCTGTTGGCTGGCAGCGGCTGGGCGTGCCATTGAACCGCGTAAAAATCACGCGCCTTGGCCAGACCGAGCGAGGCACGCATGGCTTCATTACGGATTTTCTTGAATTCAAAGCCCTTGATGCTGGCGATGATGGCGGAATCGCCTTGCCACAACACCAGATCGCCGCGCATGCTGCTGCCGCCCTGAGCCGGATCGCGCAGCTTGACATGGCACCACAATGGCAGATCCTGCGCCAGGGCATGGGTGAAATTGAATTCGTTAATGGAAAAGGGAACAAAGGTTTCCTGTTCGTTGTCGATGCGCCGGTTCATCAGGCTACCGACCAACTGGAAGCAGGCATCGAGCATACCCGGGTAAATTTCATAACGCAGGCATTCGGCGTCGCGTTCCATGATGGTGCGAACCGGACTGATTTCACACACCGCTTCATCATCGCCGACCCAGGCCACATTCATGCGTTTGAACAAATCGCCAAATTCAAACCCGGTGCCCACGGTGCGGTAAAATTCCGCGCCCGAGACCGCATTGAAAAAGCGCCTTTGAACCGACTCGCGAATGGCGCGTGCATTGAAAGCAGGTTCGGCTGGCTGGGCGGTTGCCGACAAACGTGCTGCCACATGGAGTATGGCCTGCTCGCCCGAGGCATCATCCGGGGCAAAGCTGACCAGTTCGGACGAGGCATTTTTTTCCACCCCGTCCTTGATGATGACCTGCACGTTCAGTTGCTGGTTTTCACGCAATACCATCGGTTTGATGAACACCACATCAAGCAAGCGGGTGGCAGTGGAATTCATATGTTGCCGCGCGCAGGTGAGTAAGGCCGACAAGTGCGATGCGGCCGCCACCAGCACACAGCCAAACAGGCGGTGATCGGCCATGTAAGGCGGGGAATCGATGCTGATGCTGTGTTGAA
>JBDLSU010000377.1:0-7050 GCA_039799405.1 Pseudomonadota bacterium
GCTTGCCCCGCCCCGGCCCGGCCCCTTTTTCGCGCAAGCGCGCGCTGGTCATTGGCATGAGCGCCATCAATGGCAGCACGCATGCGCTGTCGCTGCTGGTGTTTCCCTATATTTCCGATCATGAACGCTTGTTCTTCACCATGATGTTACTGGCCCTGTGTACCGGTGCCACCAGCACCACAGCCGGGCATCGTGCGACTTTTTTTGCTTACTGTTTGCCGATTGTTGGCATGTTGATGTTTGCATGGGGTACCAACCTGGATGTTGCCCCGCGTACCTGGGCGGAAAATGCGCTGCCCCTGTTGATTGGTTTTTATGGGCTGACTCTGGTTGGGGTAGCCAAAGCCACTAACAAGATCTTTGTAGAGTCGTGCCAGATCCGCGAAAAGGAGCATCACCTCAATCAACAGTTGCAAGCTGCCCTGGCGCAGGCGCAGCAGGCCAATTATGCAAAAACCCGCTTTTTGGCCGCTGCCAGTCATGATTTGCGCCAGCCACTGCATACCCAGTCGATGCTGGTGGCGACGCTGTCGCTGCGCAAGCTCGATGCGCGTAGCGCTGAAATTGTGCGCTTACTGATGGAATCGAACGATACACTGGCCAAATTGCTGGATGGCTTGCTGGATATTTCCAAACTGGATGCCGGTATTGTGGAATCGAACAAACAACCGTTCTTAATGCAACGCCTGGTATTGCAACATTTTTCAGAAATCGAAGGGGCGATTCGCGCCAAAAACCTGCTGCCGGTATTGCTGTGTGAATGCGATGCGGCGGTCGAAACCGACCCACAACTGTTTTTGCGCATCTTGCGCAATTTGACCGATAACGCGCTCAAGTTTACCGAACGCGGCCAGATCCGGATCGAAGTACGCTCCGACGCCCATTTTGTGCTGGTTTCGGTCAGCGATACCGGCCCGGGCATTGATGAGGCGTATTTCGACAAAATTTTTCAGGAGTTTTACCAGATCGAAAACCCGGAACGTGACCGCACCAAGGGGCTGGGGCTGGGGCTATCGATTGTGAAGCGCCTGACCGATTTGCTGGGCATTGAATTGCTGTTTACCTCGTCGATGCAAAATGGCACCGAGTTTGGCCTGCGCTTGCCTGTAGTCAACACCCTCGCCCCTGCGCGCACGCCAGTGGCTGAATCAAGCGTCAGCAATGATGTGTTTTCTTTGCTGGTGATGATTCTGGATGACGAAGAAAACGTGCGCAAGAGCATGCGCATCGTGCTGGAGGAACTGGGTTGTCGCTGTGTGGAAGCGGCAGCCACGAACGAAGCACTGGAATTGATTGAGCAAGAGCGGCCCGACTTTATTCTGGCAGATTTTCGTTTGCGCGGTGACGACAGCGGCATCGCCGCGATTCAAACCATCCGGGGCCGCTGGCCCGATGTTCATGCGGTTTTGGTCAGTGGCGATACCGCACCGGACCGCCAGCGCGAAGCGCATGATGCTGGCATCCGCCTGTTACACAAGCCTTTATCGCTGGAACAATTGAAAAGTGAATTAAGCGCCATCCATCATTAATTTTTTACCGGGAGCAGCTCCATGGAAGGAAATCACGCAAAGACAAACCGCTGGTTGTCACAAGATTTGAGCGCCTTGATTGTGCAACAAAGCCAGCATCATGAGATTTATGATCTGGTGATTGTCGGCAGTGGATATGGTGGGGCGATGGCAGCGGCTGAACTGGCGGGTATGAAGGATGGCGAGGGCCGCACGCTTAAAATTTGTCTGCTGGAGCGTGGCAAGGAATACTTGCCTGGCAGCTTTCCTTCGCAAATGGGTGAACTGCCGGGCCATGTGCGGGTGAGCACGCCGATGGAAAAAAAGCCGAAAGGCTTTGGCGATGGTTTGTTTGATGTTCGCATCGGCCCGGATGTTTGTGCGCTGGTGGCAAGTGGCCTTGGTGGCGGATCACTGATCAATGCCGGGGTAATGGAAATTCCCAAATGGGGTGATTTTGCAGACCGTTTGCCAGCGGATGTCCTGAAGTATCTGCAAACAGCGGATTATGCTGGCATCAAACAGACGCTGGGCGCAGTCAACAAGGCAATTGAACAACACCCCCGCGTCGGCACCGCCAATCCGCTGGACCGAACCCTTGCCTTGCAAGCACTGGACCCCGGAAACTTTACGCTGCACGATCATCTGGAGCGCCCGTTCAAGCCTGCCAAATTATTTCGCCAGGCGGCCGTTACGATCAAAATGTCGGCAGCAGATGAGGCCAATCTGAAGCAATGCACGCTGTGCGGAGATTGTATGACGGGTTGCAATATCGGTGCCAAAAAATCGCTCGATACCAATCTGCTACTACGCGCACACGATCAACAAGTCGAAATCTATACCGGTGCTACAGTGCTGAAATTGACGCGCGAACGGTCTCCCGGTATGACTGACTCGCTTTGGCAACTTCATGTGGTGCACTCCGACGAAGATTGTCGCAAGCACCAGGCAACGCCGCTACCACTACGCGCACGCAAAGTGATTTTGGCGGCTGGCGCGCTTGGTTCGCCAGAAATTTTACTGCGCTCGCGAAACAACAAGCTGCAGTTTTCCAGCCGCCTGGGCCAGCAGTTTTCCTGCAATGGCGACAATATTGCCACGTATTACAAACTCCATACGCCGGTGAATGCGGTAGCCGATGAAAACATGCCCATTTCGAGGGCAAGCGCCGCATCGGCCCCACCATTACCGGCATGCTGGATGTGCCTGCAACACCGGAGCGCCAAGGCTTTTTGTTGCAGGAGTTTGCCATCCCCGGCCCGATGGCGCACCTGTTTTCTGAGGTGGTTACCACCGCCAACACCTTGCATGTTTTGCCCGCCGGTGATATGAAACGGCACTTGCCCGCGTCCGATCCGGGCACACTTGACCCCTGCGCGGTTGATGACGCAGCAATCGGCTACTCGTCGTTGATTGGTATTATCGGGCACGACAGCAGCAGTGGCGTATTACGGCTGGAGCAAGACGAACGGCATACTCAAAATCATGATGGCATGATCCGCATTGCCTGGCCGGATGCTCGCTACGGCAAAACCATTAACGACGCCATGCACTATCTGGAACATCTTTCAAAACAAGAGGATGGTCTGCTACAAGCCGATGGACGGCTGATACCGAATCCGCTGTGGCAAATCGGGCCGGAGGCGCTGACTGATCTGATTGCCCAACCACGTGGCCCGGTGCTCACAGTTCACCCCCTGGGCGGTTGCCCGATGGGCACTTGCGTGGAAGACGGGGTGGTTGATCAATACGGCATGGTATTCAACGCACAGCAAAATCAGCCGCCTGGCACCAGGAAAAATAAAGCCGAAATGGACGACTGGCAGGGCAGCCTGTTCGTGCTGGATGGTTCGATTATCCCTGCCTCGCTGGGTGCCAATCCGGCACTGACGATTGCCACTTTGAGCCAGCGCGCCAGCCAGCATTTGCGTACACAATGGCTAAAAGCACCAGCGCCATTATTACCATCAGCACCGCCCGGCGCGATGCAAAGCGCGCCAGTCGCGGCAGGGCCGCGCCCGATTTTCCGTGCGCCGGAAGATTGCATTTCGCCAGCCCGGCCGACCAAACTGAAAATGGCGGAACGCCTGGTCGGGAATATGCTGATTTATCGTGATGACGGGGTAATGGATGACTATTGGGTCGAGCTGACCTTGCACTATGAAGCCATCGAACTGCGCAAATTAATGTCAACCCTCAAGCGTCATGTGACGCTGGAAGTACCGTCAGCGACCAGCGGCTCCAGCATTCGTATTTTTCATAAAGATGATTGGGCGCAACTGGAGTTCGGCAGTGAGCGCGAGCGCGACGCCAAAGCCTTGCTCAAGGCCAGCTTGACGGGCACGCTGGAGATTTTTGACCAGGAAGCCTCGACTGTCGGCTGCCGCATCACGCGTAGTCTGTGGGCATGGTTTCGCAACCGGGGTTTGCGTGACCTGAGCCAAAGGGCGATTGAAGCCTGGAACGAACCTGGTAACAAGCTCGACAAGCTTTGGAACCTGCCCAAAGCCACTTTAAAAAAGGGAAAGGAATTCTTCAATATTGCTTCCCATGCTGGGCAAGTACGGCGTCTTGATTACAAGTTGACCATTGGTGCAGGGCAGGTTCGCCATGATTCAAATGTCTTCAAACACCGGCCTTACCAGGGGCTGCACCTGTGCGGGGAAAAACGCCTGACTTATGCACGCCGCGCCAACCCTTTGCGCCAGCTCAGTGATTTGCATATTACCGATTTTCCTTCCATGCCGGGTGGTGTCAATGCAAAGTTATCGCTGGATTTACGTTTCGTGGCATTGCAAGAAATTCCGCTGGCACAAATTGTGGCGCAAAAAAATCAAATCACGGCGCTGGCCGATATTGCTTCGTTTGGCTTGTATATTTTGCGCCTGATGTTGCTCACCCATATCTGGACATTCCGCAAACCGGACCCGTCGCCCACCCGCAAGCCCGAACGCTTGCCACAAGCCTTGCCCAAAGCCGTGCGTGCTGGAAGCGAATGGAAAGACCTGGAACCGGAGATCACCGAAATCGATTTACGCCCGGCCGTGCGTAACACGCTGGCACCGGGCAACAAACCCGGTGACGATATTCCGGTACGGGTACGCTTGAGTCGTTTCCGCAAACCCAATGTTTGCGATGCCTGCCGCACCGATCTGAAACCGCTGATCCTGATTCATGGCTATAGCGCCAGCGGCAGTACCTTTGCCCACCCGGCCATTGGCACCAGCATGGCGCAATATTTTGTTGAGCGTTGCCGCGATGTCTGGATTCTGGATTTGCGCACCAGTGCTGGCATGCCTTCAGCGGTTTTGCCCTGGCATTTTGAAGATGCGGCACTGGAGGACATTCCGGTAGCGATTGCCCACATTTTGCGGGTCACCGGGGCCGATCAGGTCGATATTTTTGCCCATTGCATCGGTGCCACCATGTTGAGTATGGCGATACTGACTGATCCGGCCAAAATCGAAGACGTGTTCCCACACGATCTGGTGGCTTGGCCCAAGCCGCCCCGGCGCTTTTATCGGCAAGAGCTGGCGCTAATGCAAAACTCAATCCGCCGCATTGTGTTGTCGCAAAAAGGCCCGGCCCTGGTCTACACTGCCGACAATATGTTGCGCGCCTGGATCATGCGCAGCTTGCGTGAATTGCTGTTGCCGGACAATTTTCAATTCAGCGTTGAAGAAGATGCCAGCTTGCGCGACCAATTGGTGGATCGCTGGTTGAATGTGTTGCCCTATCCGGAAGAAGAATTTGACGCCGAAAACCCCTTCCTCTGGCACAAGCCATGGCAATGGGGCAAGCGCACGCCATGGGTTGGGTTCCGCCACCGCATGGATGCTTTGTATGCGCGTGATTTTAGCGTCAACAATCTCGATGAAATCACCCTTAATGCGATTGATGATTTGTTTGGCCCGCTCAATCTGGAAACGGTGTCCCAGGCGATTCATTTTGTGCGCGCCAACAAAATCACCGATGCCTATGGCCGCAACCAGTTTGTCAGCCGCGCCAATTTGCAGGCGCACTGGTCCCGGGTAGAGCATACAATGAGCATCCACGGTGCAAAAAATGGCCTGGTTGACAAGGAAACCCTGAAGCGCATGACGGCTTTGATGCAGGACGCCAATATCCGATTTACGGCGCATGAGGCGTTTGAAGACTTCGGCCATCAGGACATGTTGATCGGGCGTGACAATATCAAGGTGTTTGAAGAGATCGAGAAATTTCTGGCGGCACCAGCATCGGCTGGCACTCAAGCGATCGCTGCCGGTTTTACGCCTGGCCTGGTTTGCGATTTACCCTGGCTGGGGCCACGCCTGGAAGCGCATCCGGATGAACAAAACCGGGTGGCCGTCATGTCTGATCCAAAAATCGGCAACGCCATGGTGCTGTGCATTCCGGTAAGGCCAGGCAGCAAGGGTGGATTTGAGTTACCTGCAGGCTACCGCACCCCGATTGTGCCCGAGCGCGCGCCAGCCTATCATTGGGTCAATTACCAAGTGCCGGACGAATTGTTGACCCTGGATTCGGTGACGGCTTATTTGGTGGTCATGTTGTATGAAGAAGCAGGTGCCGCCAGCCAAACCATTCCCACCATCGGGCCAGAACCCGATCCCCTGACGAAAGCCCCCCTGTTACCGGATCCGGAACCGGTTCAGCCCGACCAACTGGTAGCAATTCTACATAGCTTGCAGCAGCAATATGACAGCGATAGCGAAGCCTTTGCGAGCGCCTTGCTATCAAAAGACGAAATCATCACCCCCATCGGAAAAGGTTCTGCTGCGCCAGTGTCGCTGGTTTTGGCCTTCGGCAGTTGTCAATACCCGGTCGGCCTGATGGATCGCCCGGTGGCACAAGCCTCAATTGAACGGCTGGCGCATCGTTTAAGGCTACTACCGCCACATGTGCAGGATCCGGCCACGCTCAAGCCCGAATTGCTGCTGCTGCTGGGTGATCAGATTTATTCCGACGCCACTGCCGGCTTGCTTGACCCCAGCCGCGCCGACGCGCGTTACCTGCGCCCACACGAAGACTGGCTGCGGATGCCGCCCTTGCGTGAAGTAATGCGCAAAATCCCGGTGTATTGCATGCTGGACGACCATGAAATCATCGACAACTGGAGTCCTTTGCGCGCCCATGCCAAAAGCTGGCACATGACTCAGGGCCGCAAATATTACCGCCAGTTCCAGCCGCGTGTCAGCAATCCGCTACCACTGCAGCAAGGGAGCCAGGATTTATGGTGTGCCTTCCTGCACAAGGGTATTCCTTTCTTCATGTGCGATACCCGCACCGAGCGCATGGAACGCAAGGCGGGTAATGCACAGCATGCCAGCATCATGGAAAAGCGTCAGATGCGCGCGCTGAAACACTGGTTAATCCGGAACTGCGATCCGACCCAACCCAAAATCATTTCCAGCGCTTCAATACTGCTACCACGCCATGTTGCCAGTGCCAGCGATAGCTTGCACCAGGATGGCTGGGAAGGATTCCCTGCTTCCTTGTATGAAATACTGGCCTTTATCGGCGAAAATCAAATCCACAATGT
>JBDLSU010000378.1:0-5250 GCA_039799405.1 Pseudomonadota bacterium
AAAACAGAATGCGGCTGACCGGATCATAAAACTGCAAATTGCCTTCGGAATGCAAAAAGTGGGCGGGCACAATCAAAAATTCGGTCGAGCCGAACGGCAGCACACTGCCCTGATCGGGAATCTCGATAATCCGGCCTTCGGTTTTGCCTTGCGGGCAAAAGTGTGGCACAAAGCGTGACCAGATACGCGAAATCAGCAAATGGGTTTCCGAATTGCTGAGCCAGCGCGGCAGCGAGGCAATAATGTCGGGGTCGGCATGCGAGGCGAACACATATTTCAGTTGCTTGGGCGGGAAGTGGCGCGCCATGGCGGTGAATAGCTCGTTATAGGTCAGTACCCCGCCCGGATCGAGCAAAATGCCGTTACCGTCCTGCACGATCAAAAACTGGTTGGATTGTACCGATTCGCCGTCATCATCTTGCACCAGATCGGAAAACATCAGGCATAAGTGCTTGCCATTGTTGAATAGTTCGGTCGCCATGCATGCTCCTTAAGGGAAAAAAGCAGGATAGCAAATAACTTTGAGGGGCTTTCTGATCTGGATCAAATGGTTACACGAATGCCGGATGGGGTGCTCGTAATGTGCTTGATGCCGGATTTTGCCGCAAGGTGCGTGTATCATGGCAAGTTTGCAAGACTGAACCTGTCAAGGAAGATAATGCCGCCCAATCCGTTGCCTGATGCTGGCCTGATGCCCGGTCTGATCGCCAGGCCAGACCCCGATCTGAACCACTTTCCGGCGCAACCCTGGGTGTCGCTGGAAACGCCGCAGGATGTGGAAAGCTGGATGGATTGGCATAATCGTGAGCTGAGTGCGTGGTTGAGCAAGAGGCCGGGTCACGCTACGGTTCAAGGGCAGGGCGCATGCTTTACTTTGCAGCACGGTGGGGAAATTTATTTGCACACCAATAGCGACGGCGATATTTTGCTGGATGTGACGCCGGATGCGCAATGGGTTGATCCGGTGATTTGCGCCAGTACCGGTTGTGCGCCCGGACGCAGCCAGATCCGGATGTTGCCGCAACATGTTTTGATTGAATTGATTTTGGGCCTGAATAGCCTGATTGCTTCGTGTCGCCTGGTAGCACGGCATGAATACACCCGTTCCAAATTGTGAAGGGTATGCCGTGCGCCTGGCTTATTGGTTTAATTGCATGCCATTTTTCAGCATTTGAGCGGTTGTGCCGTTCAGTGATGAAGCCGGGCATACATTGGGCAGGGTACAGACGGATGATACCGGGGACGGAGAATACGGTTTTTTGAGGCTTGACGGTATCAGCGTATTAATTACTCTATTGCTTTGCTATGGGTTCAGGAGGCAAGCCCCCTGAAATTGCAATCACTCACGGACCAGACGGGAATATGGGCTGGTCGCAACGGCTTATTTGGAGTGATTCAGGCGTACCAGCATGCGAATGAATTCGCGCACCACTTGGCGGTGGTGGTCGTCCAGACGTTGCAGATCGGCAATCAGCTTGACGTCGGCTGATTCGAAGCGGGCCAGGGCTTGTGGCGAATCGGCACTTGGGGTGCCCAGTTCGCTGCCGCCAAAGCGCAGCCAGTCAGCCGGTACGCCCAGCCACATGGCCAGAGTACGCAGTTTTTCTTGCGTGGGGATGGCTTCGCCAACGATCCATTTGCGTGCGGCGTGCACGGTAATGGGGCGTCCGTCGAAGCGGATGTTGAATTCACGAGCCAGGCGGGTTGGGCTGTCAGGTGAGTAATGAGCGTTTTTCAGTGCAGTTTGCAGGCGCTCGCTAAAGCTTTCGCGTTCAGAAGATGAGTTCATGGCAGTTTCTTTTCAGCGTAAGTATT
The DNA here is from genome assembly GCA_039799405.1 of Pseudomonadota bacterium. Lineage (GTDB taxonomy): Bacteria > Pseudomonadota > Gammaproteobacteria > Burkholderiales > Burkholderiaceae_D > CAMBDR01. The sequence continues at coordinate 1,816 of JBDLSU010000378.1, forward strand.
AGAGAAAAGTAGCTGCGAAGCAGCCACCACCCAGAACATTTTCCATCGATAAAATTAACATTTGCATTCCTCCTTGGTTTTATTTGAAATTCGACAGTGCTACACAGTTGTGAAGTACTGTCGATGGCAGAATATTTTCCGTCCGGAGTAAATTGTACTGCTAAAATAGAGTAAATTTCGATTTTGTTTGAGGTTTTTCCGTATTCTTGGTTCTTATCAAAAAAAACAGGCTTCGCGCTCTACTGTATGTTGTATTTTGCTATGTAAAGATGGTTTTGCGCCAAATTGAATGTTACATTTTTCGGTATCGCAAGACACTATCGTCGTGGACTTCAAGACACAATTGTTCCCGCTCATAAAGTAACTGCAAATGGGCAATTGCCTCGCCCATGGCAAAGCTGCGCTGGTGTGCATCCAGTTCGCGCCGGAACATGATGGGGACGATGTCGGCGGCGGATCTGGGTTGGTTGCATGCGTGCAACACTTCGGCCAGGCGTTCATCGTGATGGCTGCGCAATTGCGCAATACGGGTAGCCAGGCCGCGAAATGGCTTGCCATGCGACGGTAGCACCAACGTGGATGCGGGCAATGCATCATATTTGTGCAGCGAATCCAGATACAGGCGCAAGGGGTTGCCTTCGGGCTCAATTGCAAATACCGATACATTGGTGGAAATGCGTGGTAGCACCATGTCGCCGGAAATCAAAATCTCCAACGCATCACAATACAGCGCCACATGTTCGGGCGAATGGCCGAAGCCGGTAATGATGCGCCAGTGCTGGTCGCCGATGGCAAGCCTGTCCTGATCAGCCAGGCGGCGGTATTGGTGCGGCACCTCCGGCACCAGGGTCGGGTAATAATTGCGGCGGCTGCGCATGCTTTCCAGCAATGCCGGATCAGTCAGCCCGTGGCGCTCAAAATGCGGTAGTGCCGCCACTCCGTCCACGCCCGGCAAACCGGCCGACATCATGCGCGCAAAAGCGTATTCGCCGCTGCTGGCATACATGCTTACTTGCCAGCGTTCACATAACCAGGCGGCATTGCCGATATGGTCGGGATGGCAATGGGTGACAATTATGCGCAAGACGGGCAAATTCTGACAATACGTGCTGAAAATCTGTTCCCAGGCGGCACGGGTGATATCGTTGGCAATGCCACAATCAATAATGCACCAGCCCGGCTTGCCGTTGCGATCCCGGTCGGCCAGCATCCACAGATTGATATGATTGAGTGCAAACGGCAAGCCCATGCGCAGCCAGAACAGGCCGGGTGCCACTTCCAGCAGTTGTCCGGATTCCGGCAAGGTGTCGCCAAACGGGTAGTCAAGAGCGCTTTCGTGTGGATTCATGAGGCAATATTTCCATTTTGGGTTGGGCTGACCTACAATAGCGCCTGGCTTGCTATGTTGACGTTTACGTTCACGGCAACAGCAAAGGCTATTGTAATCCGGTTTTTATTTGTTCGTTATGGGTTTTGTTGAGGGTTTTTCCATGGCCGCTGTTACACCCGCTGTTGCACCCGCTGTTACCCCCGGTGTTGCATCTGTTGTTGCCCCTGCGCTTGGCGCAGTTGCTGCAATGGCTGCCGCGCCCAGTTATACCATTACCGAATTGGCGCGCGAATTCGACATTACCGCGCGCGCCATCCGGTTTTACGAAGATCAGGGGCTGCTCAATCCACAGCGCGAAGCCGGACGCAACCGGGTCTACAACGCGCGCGACCGTACCCGCCTCAAACTCACGCTGCGTGGCAAGCGCCTCGGGTTATCACTGGCGGAAATCAAGCATCTGGTGGATATGTATGAATCGCCCAAAGACACCGCAGTGCAAATGCAAAGCTTTTTGTCGGTGTTGGCACATCACCGGCAAAAGCTGGAACAGCAGCAGCACGATATTGAACTGACGCTGGCCGAAATCAGCTTGCATGAAGAGCAATGTCGGCAGGTGCTCAGTGAACAGCAGAATCAAGCCAGTTGACGCTGACGTTTACGTTTACGTTAACGTCAACTGGCGCAATTTCCCGTATAATTCCGTACCGATCTGGCGAATCGATCTGCAAAACGAATTTGTATTTTCAACCATATAACATTTGTGAGGCTCCCATGCTCCATCTTCCTGGCTTAACCTTTGATCATGGCGAAGACATCGCCGCTTTGCGTGAATCGATTCAACATTTTGCCGAGGCCGAAATTGCGCCGCGCGCAGCGGAAATCGACCGCTCTGACCAATTTCCCATGGATTTGTGGCGCAAGATGGGCGATCTGGGCGTGCTGGGTATCACCGTACCCGAGCAATATGGCGGGGCCGACATGGGTTACCTGGCCCACATCATTGCGATGGAAGAAATCTCGCGCGCGTCCGCTTCGGTTGGCTTGTCTTACGGCGCGCACTCCAATTTGTGCGTCAACCAGATCAAGCGCAATGGCAACGACGAACAAAAAGCCAAATACCTGCCCAAACTGATCAGCGGCGAATACATCGGCGCACTCGCCATGTCCGAACCCAACGCCGGTTCCGACGTGGTCAGCATGAAGTTGCGCGCCGATTTCAAGGGCGACCGCTGGGTCTTGAATGGCAGCAAAATGTGGATCACCAATGGCCAGGACGCTGATGTGCTGGTGGTGTACGCCAAAAATGATCTGGAAGCTGGCCCGCGTGGCATGACCGCCTTCCTGATCGAAAAAGGTTTCAAAGGCTTTTCGATTGCGCAAAAACTCGACAAACTCGGCATGCGTGGCTCCCACACCGGCGAACTGGTGTTTCAGGATTGCGAAGTCCCCGCCGAAAACGTGCTCGGTGGTCTGGGTAAGGGCGTGAATGTGTTGATGTCGGGCCTGGATTTTGAGCGCACCGTACTGTCCGGCGGCCCACTCGGGATTATGCAAGCCTGTATGGATGCGGTGGTGCCGTATGTGCATGAGCGCAAGCAATTCGGTCAGCCGATTGGCGAATTCCAACTGATGCAAGGCAAACTGGCCGATATGTATTCCACCATGATGGCGTGTAAAGCCTATGTCTACGCGGTGGGCCAGGCCTGCGACCGTGCCACCACGCCGGAAGCGGTGCGCGCGCTGCGCAAAGATGCCGCTGGCGCGATTTTGTATTCGGCCGAAAAAGCCACCTGGATGGCGGGCGAAGCGATTCAGACCCTGGGCGGCAATGGCTATATCAACGAATACCCGGTCGGCCGTCTGTGGCGCGACGCCAAATTGTATGAAATTGGGGCCGGTACCAGCGAAATCCGCCGCATGTTGATCGGGCGTGAATTGTTTGCAGAAACCAAATAAGCCGAAGCTGCCAATCAGGCTGTGAAATAAAACCATGCGCCGGGTGCATCACGGCCCGGCGCAACAGGGTAAAATCGTGTAGCTTCGCTTCCTCGACGAGACCGCCATGCCCCATACCGCCTTCCCCAAATTATTGTCTTCCCAAATCG
>JBDLSU010000379.1:0-3157 GCA_039799405.1 Pseudomonadota bacterium
TGGCATTACCGTGATGTATATTACCGAGCGTGCCGTATTCATGCAGGAAGACGGGCACCTGAAGTTGATAGAAATCGCGCCCGGCATCAGTGTTACCGATTTGCATGCGATGATGGATTGCCCGTTTGTTGAATCTGAAAACCTGTGCCTGATGCCGGATTTTGATCACTTTGTTTGACCCGGTTTGGCTCAGTTGGCTCAGTTGGCTCAGTTGGCTCAGTTGTATGCAACCGCCGTACCGCTTTGCAACAGGTGTCTGGCTCACTGCGCCTGCGTGCGAATCTGCTGCAACACCCGGTGTAGCACCTGGCTGTTGGCATCGGTTGCCATGCAATCGATCACAATGCGCGCCGGCATGCTGCGCAACCAGGTCAGTTGGCGCTTGGCTAGCTGGCGGGTGGCGATGATGCCGGTTTCGCGCAGGGCAGGGTAGTCGATGGCACCGTCCAGATAGTCCCAGGCCTGGCGGTAGCCAACGCAGCGCATCGAGGGCATGGCCGGGTTGAGTGCCACGCCACCCCATTCGCGCTGGCGCAGGGCGCGCACTTCTTCGATCAACGCATCGTTTTTCAGCATCACATCAAAGCGGGTAGCAATGCGTTGGTGCAAGCCGTGACGCTCTTGCGGCTCCAGCGCAATGCTGGTCAAATCAAATGGCAGCACGGTTTTTTCGCGTTGCGCCAGCAAGGCGGAAAAGGGCTTGCCAGTCAGCGCAATCACTTCCAGCGCGCGCGTAATGCGCTGGCTGTCGTTGGCTTTCAGGCGCGCCCAGGTGGCGGGGTCTTGCTGCTGCAGGCGCGCGTACAGCGCGGGCAGGCCGAGTGCGGCCAGTTCTGCATCCATGTGCGCACGCAATTCTGGCGGGGTGGCGGGCAGATCGTCCAGGCCATCAATCAAGCCCTTGAAGTACAACATGGTGCCGCCAACCAGCAGCGGCAACTTGCCACGCGCCTGAATTTGTTCGATCAGGTTCAGGCAATCGATGCGAAATTGCGCTACCGAATACGCCTGGGTCGGATCGATGATGTTGATCAAATGGTGTGGCACTTGCGCCAGTTCTTGCGCATCCGGTTTGGCGGTGCCAATATCCATGTCGCGATACACCAGCGCGGAATCGACCGAAATAACTTCGCACGGAATATGCTGCGCCAGCGCCAGCGCGGCAGCGGTTTTCCCGGAAGCGGTTGGCCCCATCAGGGCGATCACCGGGCGCGCCATTATTGGCCTCGCAAAAACAGTTTGTCCAGATCATTGAGTGCCATTTGCACCCAGGTCGGGCGGCCATGGTTGCATTGATCGGAGCGTTCGGTTTGTTCCATCTGGCGTAGCAGGGCGTTCATTTCCAGTGTGCTCAGGATGCGGTTGGCGCGCACGGCAGTATGGCAAGCCAGGGTGCCGAGCAATTCATTGCGTCGTTCGATCAGGATGCGCGACGCACCAAATTCGCGAATGTCACGCAATACATCGCGCACCAGGGTTTGCGGGTCGGCACTGCGCAGCAGCGTCGGGATGGCACGCACGGCCAGCGTGGTGGGTGACATTACCGCCACTTCAAAGCCGAGTGCTTGCAAAATCGGCTGATTCTCGGCCACGCAATCGGTTTCTGCGCCATCGGCATGAAAGGTGATCGGGATCAACAGGTTTTGCACCTGCAGCGCCTGACCATTGGCCTGGCTGTCAAGCGCGGTTTTGATTTGTTCGTACAAGATGCGTTCATGCGCGGCATGCATGTCCACCAACACCAGACCCCTGGTGTTTTGCGCCAGAATGTAAATGCCGTGCAATTGGGCCAGCGCAAAGCCAAGTGGAAAATCACCGCTGTGGGCGGGGGTGATGCTGGCAGGCTGCTTGAAGCTGGCCGGGTTGATGGTTGCGCTGGCGCTGCTTGCGCCCGCATGTGCATTATCGGCCTGCGCACTACCCGCTTGTGCTACCGATGCGTTGCCGTACTGCGCATCGGGCGGGATCACGCTATACGGGCTGCGGGTTTGCTCGACAAACAGATTGCTGAGTGGGCTTTGCTGCGGCCGCCAATAATTGACGGGGCGGCTTGCGCCAGCCGCTTGCGCCGGGGAAAGCGCCGGGTTGCTGCTACCAGGGGTGCCGCCAATATCACCGGCACTGCCAGCAACACCCATGCCGTCAGCGTTGCCATTACCGTTGGTTGGCTGGATTTCGCCATCGGCGTTGACGTCCGGCTTGTCGCCGTCTTGCCGCAAGGTCGCCACCGACGTTTGCGCCAGCGTGCGCTGCACCGCATGAAATACCATTTGATGAATCGCGCGGCTATCGCGAAAGCGCACTTCAATCTTGGCCGGATGCACATTCACATCCACCAGGCCGGGGTCGAGATCCAGCGCCAGCACATAGGCCGGGTAGCGGTCGCCATGCAAAACATCTTCGTAGGCGGCGCGCACTGCGTGGGTCAGTACCTTGTCGCGCACGAAGCGGCCGTTCACGTAAAAAAACTGGGCATCGGCACGGCCTTTGGATGCGGTGGGCAAGCCGACAAAGCCATGCAGGCGCAAGGGGCCGCTGTATTCGTTCAGTGCCAGGCGCGCTTCGGCAAAATTGCTCCCCAAAATCTGGGCGCTACGCCTGGCAAATTCGCCCACCATCCAGTGGTCAACCGGTTTGCCGTTATGGGTCAGCGAAAACGCCACATCCGGGCGCGATAGCGCGATGCGTTTTACTACATCGGCACAGTGAGAAAATTCGGTTTGTTCGGTCTTTAAAAACTTGCGCCGGGCCGGGGTGTTGTAATACAAATCCTGCACATCCACCGTGGTGCCGACCGCGCCGGAAGCGGGAACCACTTCGCCGCGCCGGATTTCCCAGGCGTGCGGCGCGTCAGCGGTGCGTGAAGTCAGCGACAACTGCGCCACCGAAGCAATCGAGGCCAGCGCTTCACCACGAAACCCGAGCGTGCCAACCGATTCCAGATCGGCCAGCGAAGCGATTTTGGAAGTGGCATGGCGCGCCAGCGCCAGCGGCAATTGTTCTTTGCTGATGCCACGGCCATTATCGGTAATCGCAATACGTTTCACCCCGCCTTCATCGAGCCGCACGCTGATCTGGCTGGCACCGGCATCGAGTGCGTTTTCCAGCAATTCCTTGACCACGGCGGAAGGCCGTTCTACTACCTCGCCGGCGGCGA
>JBDLSU010000380.1:0-4921 GCA_039799405.1 Pseudomonadota bacterium
GGCCTCGTCCGAAGCCACCGCTGCGCGCTTGCGGGCGCACCAGATCGAGGTGTTTGATCTCAATGACGTGACTTCACTGGCGGTGTATATCGATGGTGCCGATTAAATCACGCATCAGGGGGCCATGATCAAGGGCGGCGGGGCAGCGCTGACCCGGGAAAAAATTGTCGCCTCGGTAGCAAAACAGTTTGTCTGCATCGCCGATGGCTCGAAACTGGTGCCAACCCTGGGACAGTTTCCCTTGCCGGTGGAAGTAATTCCGATGGCACAAGCGGCCGTCAGCCGCCAGTTGCAAGCGCTGGGCGGCACCCCTGTACTACGCAGCCGGGACGGCCAGCCCTTCCTGACCGATAATGGCTGTATGATTCTTGACGTGCGTGGCTTATCGATTACCGATCCGCAGGCGCTGGAACAACAAATCAATGGCATTGTCGGGGTAGTAACGGTGGGGCTGTTCGCCTGTCGTGGGGCCAATGTTTGTTTGCTGGGCACCGTTGATGGTGTGCAAACCCTGCATTTTGCACGGTCTTGATTTTTACGAGGGATTTTATGAAACCGATTTTGATTTCGCTGGCGCTGGTGCTGGCCCTGTGCAGTTGCTCTTCCACCAGGCCCGGGCAAAAACCACAGGCCAGCACTGCTGCCGTGACTAAGCCGGGTGGCAATGGCGCTACTGCAACTGCTGGGCCTGCCGTGGTAGTAAGTGCGGTGCATGCAGCGCCACTGGTCAATAACGCGGCCAACAGCGCATCCGCCAACACCCCAAGCCCTGCCACGGCGCAAAAGTCGGGTATGTTGACTGCGGCAGAAGTGCAACAGATTCCGTTTCAAGTCGCTGTTTCATCGGTCACGGTGGAAAAACTGGCAGCCCAGCAAGGCTGTACCGGTGGCAAGGGGGCTAGCCTGGCAACCGAAAAAGGCCCGGTGGAGGTGTATAAAATGCAATGTGATAATGGCAAAGTGTTCCTGGCGAAATGTGAGTTGCGTCAGTGCAAGGCTTTCAGTTGGCATTGATTGGGTAACATCGTCGCAAAAAAGCCGCACGCAATGCGGCTTTTTTAATGTTCGGGATTGTGGCTAAATACAATTCCAGTATGAGTTTTGCGTATGCAAAATACAAATAATACGATTTTTTTTGCAAAAAAATGAATCTACATAGATTTTTTTTGTTAAGAATCGATGTCAATCTCTAGAGAGCTCGCTCTATTTTTTCAGGTAGTGGCTGTCATCAATTTTCGGGTTTAATGCATGTTCTGCAAGAGTTTTATAAATAAGAACAAGTACTTTCCCTTCACCTTCACCCAAAGGAATCTGATGAAAACCATAATGCCTGTGGCCATATTGGCCTTGGCTTGCATCGCTGCAACCCCAGCACAAGCCTTCCAGCAAGAAACGCACCGCCGCATCGTACTGGACGCTGTGCAATTCATGAAAAATAACCCGGCACAAACCAATTACAACAAACTGGTGGCCGGTATCAGCCGCGCCGGGTTTACCGTGGAGCAGTTTGCCGCCGCACTGGGGCAGGGCGCGTATGACGTAGATGATTTTGCCGATACCTTTTTATGCGGCGCAGTGACTGGTGATTGCGTCAAGGCACCGCTCTGGGGCCTGGGATCGGGGCTGGTCAATTACACGTCCTACCATCACTTTCAAAACCACGCCAGCGGCCGCGATGTACATGGCAACCCGTTTGGCGGTTACAACTACGCCAAACTGGCACTGCCCGGCGATATCGACAAACTGGCCGCAACCTGGCTGGTGGGCGACCATATGGACGATGGCGCAGGCGGCATGAAGGGCTGGTTCTCCGATGGCAGCAAATACAACACCTATGGCATTACCGAAGCGCGTTACCGTCTGGGAGGCTATTCCACACCACAGCAATATGCCGATTTTGAAACCATGCCGTTTCAACCCATCGACAATCTGGCGCAGTACTGGTTTGGCCAGTTCCTGAGCCGCCCTACCGCACAAAGCCTGGGCTTTGCTTTGCACAGCACCGACTTGTTGCAACCGCACCATACCTGGGTCAGTTCCGGCAATAACCACAGTGGCTGGGAAAAATGGGTCGGTGACTATTACGATAGCGAAAAACTGGCCGACCCGGCGCTGGTGAAAGCCGCCATGGCTGACTTTACCCCGTTGGCGGCGAATGCTACCGATATCCGCGCCTTGTTGACCCAGGGCGGCACCTATTCCTACCGGGTGGGCGGTATTGTGCTCTCCTCGACGGATCACAACGAGCGCAAGCGCGTCGGCCAGCAGGTGGTGCCGCATGCCATTGCCATGGTGGTGCATGTGTTAAATCGTGCTGCCGAACGTCTGGGCAACTAAACCGGCCTGATTAATTGTTACAAGCAGCCACAGGGCGGCGCATTCTGTCAAAACTGCGCCGCCCCCCCCTTCATGCAAGCAGGAGAGACAGCAACATGCCATTTTTAAGCGCATCAGGCAGAAAAGCCGGGCCAAAGCCCGGTCTTGCCCCATCAGGCCATACCCGTGCGGGCCTGCGGCCGTATCTGATTGGCGCACTGCTCGCCATGCTGCCGGTGCTGGTAGCTGCTGCCCCGGTGGCGCGGTTGAACGGTGCACCGATTGATGCATTGACGCTCAATGTCTTGCACCAGGTCGCAGCCAGCAAACAAACCACGCTGACGCGGGCCGCTACTCTCGATGAAATTATTATCAACCGCTTACTGGCGGCGCAAGTGGCCGAGCGCTTTGCGCGCTACGATCTGGGCGCTAACCAAAGGGTGGCGTTTGATGCGCGGGTGGCGGCCGAAGATCAACTGGTCAATTATTTGCGTGTGGTTTATCCGACACAAATGCAGGCCGCCCTGACGCGCGACATGCAGCGCGCCGCGCCGCGCTTTATCCCGCCCAAGGCGGCGCAATGGGATGCGGTGTTTGGCCGCAGTGACAAAATCTTGCTTGACTATAGCTTGAACCCGGCGCAATTGGCGCAAGCCAAAAAACTGCCGCTATTGCGTTCCCGGCTGGCGTTGGCCGGACAGGTGACGCTGTTTGATGTGATCCAGCGTCAGAATGTACAAGGGCGGGTCGAATTTTTTAATCGCAATATGGCGTTTGTCGAGCAACAAAGCCGTTTGTTCCTGGCTGGCCGGATTGCTCTCAACTGGGCGCAGCAGCAGTTTGGTGCCGCCGCACTGGCTGATTTGCAACAGGCCTTGCTGGAGCGCGAACAAACCCGTGCCTTGCTGGCATTGCACGGCATTGGCAGTGATATTGATGCCGATAGTGCTTTGCTCAATGAACTGGCAAAAAGTGTCAGTGGCGAAGAAATCGCGGCCTATTACCAGGCCAATCTGAATGAATTCAAGCGCATTGTGCAGGTCAAGGCCCGCCATATCCGCGTCAATGATGAAAACCTGGCGCAACAAATCGTCGCGCGCGCTGCCAAAGGGGAAGATTTTGCCCACTTGGCGCGCCAGTATTCGCGTGCGCCCGACGCCGCGCAGGGTGGGGCGCTGGGCTGGATTGTGCATGAGAATAAAAGCAACTGGCTGGGCGAAATCGCTTTCACACAAAATCCGGGTCAGGTTTCGCCACCATTTCGCACCCCGGTCGGGCCAAATGATGCTGCCTCGTGGGAAATTGTGATGGTGGAGCAGCGTGAAGAAGGTTATCAGCCTCTTGATTCGGAATCGGTGCGCTATCTGGCGCGGCGCGCGCTGGCGCAACAAAAAGCGTTGCAACAAATTACACAATTACGACAGAATTTGCTGCGGCAAGCCCGCTTGCAAAAAATGCCCGATCCGGAGACGCCCGGGCAAGCCCGCGCTGCCAGTAATGCCAGTAATGCCAGTAATGCCAGTAATGCCAGCCATCGGCTGTCAGCGAGGAAATCATGAGAAACCGTTGGGGCATGGGTGCAGTGCTATTGCTGACCGTAGTGGCGATCTGGGGCAGTTGGTCGCAAGCCGAACCCGGGGCTAACGCGCATCAGGTCAAGCCAGCCAACCCGGTTTCAGACAACCAGCCCCCGCTGAAGCTGCCGGACCAGTGGCCACCGCCATCCCCATATGGCGCAGAGCCGGAACTGAACCGGGTGCCTTTGCTGCCGGTTGATCAAAGCTTGTCAGCGCGTCATAGCCTGGCTGATGCGCGTTTGAATGGCGATGCGCGCACGCCGCCAATTGAGCGTAGCGTCGATAGTGTGCCCGGCCCAAGCGCTGCCGAACTGGCCGATCCCAAAGCCTATGCAATGTATGAGGTGCGGCAAAACCTGAGGGTATATGCGGCTTTTTACCAGGCGGCGCAACGGGAACTACCCCTGTTGCGCGCCAATATTGAACGGGGCAAACAGGCTGGCATTGCACCGGAAAAAATTGCCAAAGCCGAAGAAAAATACCGCCGTCTGAGCGCCGAGCAAGCCAATTTGTTGCAGCAGCATCCGGAGTTGCGCCAATTATCGGGTGCCAGCAGCCCGGTAAAACCGTAAATGCCCCCGGCAAGTGACAGGGGCAAGACGGAATAGGGAGGGATGCGATTAATCGTGTGGCTTAATCGTGTGGATTAATCGTGTGGCTTAATCGTGTGGATTAATCGTGTGGATTAATCACGCGGCTTAATTGCTGGGGGGGACGTAACCGGCAGCGGCATCGGCACCGTCACCAAAGAAATGCTTTTCCATCTGGGTCGCCAGATACTGGCGTGCCCGTGCATCGGCCAGATTCAGGCGGTTTTCATTGACCAGCATGGTCTGGTGCTTGAGCCAGGCGGCCCAGGCTTCTTTGGAGACGCTTTCATAAATCTTTTTACCCAGTTCGCCCGGGTAAGTAGGGAAATCCAGCCCTTCGGCTTCTTTGTTGAGTTTGATGCAGTGAATCATACGGGTCATGGTGTGCTCCTGAAATTACAAAATTTTGATTAAAACCTGCGATTTGCGCTGCCAGTT
>JBDLSU010000381.1:0-5245 GCA_039799405.1 Pseudomonadota bacterium
TTCTTCCGGCAATACCGCCATCGCCAAGGTTACCCCGGCCAACCAGCGCCCCCTGGCGGTCACCCAAAATCAGGTAGAGCGCGCCGCAGGCCAACAGCAGCAGAAACATTGGCTCGGATGCAATCTCGCCAGCCAGCCTGAGTATGCTGCGTGGTTTTGACACTGGCAACTGGTTCGGGCCATCCTTGTCCAGCTTTTGTTTGGCCTCCAGCGCAGCCAAGCCTTGCGCCATTGCTGCGGCGGCACCGTTGGACGCGGGAGGGGACGGCGGGGTCTGGGGCAGGCTGCTCATAGTGCGACAGCGTTCATAAATAGCGCTCCGGTTGCAGGTTTGTAACAGCATGCGCCGGAATCAACAGCGGGGTCGGTGCGATGGCGAACGTAAGGTCGCATCGGCGCGCATCCAAGCAGCGCTTGCACCAGCAGCATGCCGGGATGTACCATGCCATAGATCAAAACGATCCGTGAAAAACGGCGCACCGTCAATCCAACATTGGAGCATACCAAATGAAAAAAAACAGCCCGGCCATGATGGCATCCCATTTCCTGCCGCTGCCGCGCATGGGCGCAAACCGCAGCACGGGTCATACGCCATGTCTGCCGCAAGATGCCAGCGAAAAGCAAGCCGCCAAGCGCCAACTGCAATTGAAGATGGCGCGTACCAATTACAATTACACGCTCACCTATATTGACGGCATGCCCTTTTCGGCCAATGTGCCGAAGGCGGAAAAATTCAGCGATGACTATCGCGCCCTGGCGGCAAGGGTGATCAGCCAGGTAAGTGATAATTTTCTTGAAGTGGTCTTGTCATTTTTCAAGCTGCAATATGCGCAAACGATTCCGGCCCAGTTTTTTGATACCCTGAAACGCAAACCGGAAAAATTTGCCCAGCAATGGCAGCAATTGCAGCACGATCTGGCACAAAACCTGGCGCAAAATCTGCCGCAGAATCTGACACAAACTCCGGTCGAAGCCAGCGCACCACGCCATCAGGCGCTGTTGCAAGCGCTGAGTCAAATAGCGCATCTGCCGCAGGATCTGGAAAAGCTGTTGGGTGGTCTGGCAAAGATTCAGGCCGATCTGCAACGCGATGGCCCCACGGCAGCGCTGAAATCGCTATTGCACTACACCATGGCCAATAGCGGCAAACGCAATTTTCTGCAAGCAAGCAGCCTGGACGATTTTACCCATATGTACCCGCGCCTGCCTTTGCCACAAGCCTTGCAACTCCAACCGCAAAGCTGGATGCAGGGCGACCAACTGCCCTGTTTGCAAGACTGGTATTTCGGCTATATCCAGGTGGCAGGCTACAACACCACCTTGTTGCGCCAGGTGGCGGCCAGCGAAGTAGCGGGTGCCAGTTTCCCCACGCTGACGCAGTTGCTGCAAAAAATGCCCTTGAGCGACCAGGCTTTTCAGCAAGTGATTGGCGACAGCAGCATCAGCTTGCAACGCGCGGCAGAATTGAAGCGCCTCTATGTTTGTGATTATGGCTTTTTGCAAGGCAAGAAAAACAGTGTGCTGCATGGACGCGAGCGCTATTTGTCGCCCGCTATTGCGCTGTTTTACTGGAACCCGCAGCCACCCGCTGGCTATGCCCCCGGCAGCCCTGCATTACAACCGGTGGCGATCCAGTTGGCGCAGCAACACCACCCCGAACAGGCACCGATTTTTACGCCGAATGACCATGCCGATGCCAACGACGCCAATGGCTTGAAGTGGCAGGTGGCAAAATACATCGTCAATGCCATGCAAGCCATTCACCATGAATCGGTGGCGCATTTTGGTGCCTGCCACCTGGCGATGGAACCGGTAGCCATCGCCACCAACCGCCAACTGGCGCGCGAACATCCCTTGCATATTTTGCTCAAACCCCATTTGCGCTTCACGATTCATATCAACACCACCGCGCGCGGCAATTTGATTATTCCCGGTGGCGTGGTTGCCACCAATGTCGGCCCTGATCTGGATTGTTCGCTGAACATGATCCGCGAAGCCTTTCTGGCGCGCCGTTTTGATGATTGTCTGCCACCGCGCCTGTTTGCCGTAAATGGACTGGAAGACTTGCCCGACTTTCCCTTCCGCGACGATACCCTGCTGCTGTGGCGCGCCATCAAAAACTATGTGGCCACCTATTTGCGCCTGTACTACCCGCTTGACGCCACGGTGCAGCAAGATACCGAATTGCAAGCCTGGATCAATGAACTGGTCGCCACCACCCACGGCGGTTTTCGTGGCATGGACGGCTTGCGTCAGACTGGCAACCCGGCACAGCCGGTCGAGATTGATCATCTGGATTATCTGATCGATATCGTTGCCTATTTCATTTATCTGGCCGGGCCACAACACAGCTCAGTCAACAATGCGCAATATGCCCTGATGTCGTTTGGCCCTTGCGTGATGGGCACGGTGTATCAACCTGCGCCGCAACGCAGTACCGAATTACACAGCGAAGAAGATACCCTGCCCTGGTATCCGCCGCTGGACGTGGTGCTCTACACCTCGTCGTTTGAATACCTGCTCAATAATGTGCAGTACGACCGCCTGGGCGACTATGGCGGCACGCCTTCCATGCCGTATTTCAAAGATGCCCGCGCGCAAGAAGTGCTGGCTGATTTTCAGCAAGAACTGGCGCAAATCGAAGCAGACATTCGCCAGCGCAACCGCAAACGGCCCATGCCATATTTGCTGCAATTGCCGTCGATGGTGACCAATAGTATTAGCATTTAACAAGACAACCCCGTTGATCTCCTGCTTTCCCCTTGAATGAAAGGTCTCAAATGAAACGATCATATTTATCAATCGGTATATTGTTCTTGGCCCATTCCGCTTCAGCAGGAAATTTGTGTACTTTGCCTACGGCGACGGAAACCGGTTATGACGTCGTCATGGCTGAAGATTCCCTGCCAGAAAACAAAACCGCTCGCACCGATTACTACAAATTAGCCATCAACTGGTCTGCTGATCATTGCAAGAAAATGGAAAAGAAGGTCAAAGAATCCAATGACCAAGGCAAACCGGAAGAGGCGAAAAAGATTCGCATGCAAAACGCATTTCAGTGCTTTTCAAACAATAAATTTTCCTGGGTTTTGCATGGCTTGTGGGCACAATCATGTGACGGCAAGAGTATGACCGACTGCCGCAATTGGAGTGACATCAAAAAGCATCCGCGCTACTGCAAAGGGGACTTGCCGGAAGTTGCCTTCGATGAACTAAAACCCTTTATGTGCAATTCACCCGGTGCCAAATTACTTCAAGGGGAATGGGAGAAACACGGGGCTTGCACTTTTGAAACTGCCAAGGCTTTTCATGAAAAGGCAGGGGAACTGTTTTCCGGACTCAAGTTGCCAGATACCGGGCCAAATACCCCACAACTGCTTACCAAGGTCAAGACCAACAACCCACAACTGGCCGGGAAAAATCTCTTGATCGATGGCTCAGAATTTTATATTTGTTACGATCTCCAGTTTGCCCCGATCAATTGTCCACCGAAGGAATAAGTAACACTGAAGCAGGTAACTTGCGGAAGCAGGATGTTGCGATATAACGTGCCATAAATCAGAATGAAAGAAGCCAGCCATGCGTCGCATCCCAATTTACCTTCCCGAAAACCTGTATCAAAACCTCAAAATCCGTGCGAGCAGCAAGGGTGTCAGTATTTCTGAACTCATTCTCCATTTGCTGGAAAAGAATATTCAGCAAGATCGGGTTACCGATGCCCACGCCTACTTTGAACGGCTCAAACCTCTGGCCAGTTTTGCGGAAGTCGATTCAAGCGACTATGTACGTACAATTCGTGGAAAAAATCGCATCATGCGAACTGGGGAGGACGCATGATGCTGAAACTGCTGGCCCGAAACCCCACTAATGGCAAAGAACGGAGGCATTATGCAGAACATCGCTGAAGCGGATGAATTGCAATCAGCCGTACCGGCTGCAAATAAGGAAGCCGCCATAGTCAGGTTTCTTTCAACAACTCGTGATGAAGGAGTGTGCGCACCCGATTTTCTTGCGTTATGCGACACATATGCCGTACAAGTAGGAAAGGCGATGCGGGCATACATTGAGGCAGCCGCTTTAAGCATCTCTGTGCGTTTCTTGGTAACCCGCAGTATTCGGACAAGGCTCAATCCACATACCGTGATTCTTGATTTGCATAATCGAATTCTGGGCATCGTTCCAGAAGATCAACTCAAACTCAAAGTCGCCATGGTGCCAAAAGCATTATATAACCGCAATCTGCGCGAATTGCTCGGGAAAACTCGCTGGTCAGCATTGCGCAAACAGATTCTTGGTGAACGCGAGCATGTTTGCGAAATTTGCGGCACGCAACCAGATAACACGTCGGCCCTTCATGCACATGAAGAATGGGAATACGATCTGGGAAAGCGGCCAAATCGCGCGAGGCTGGTTCGCATCGGACTTATTTGCAGCCTGTGCCATGCAGTCGAGCATATTGGCAACAGTATGATGCGGGTCAAAGAAGGTGAATTACCGGAAGCCTATTTGGATCAATTGGAGGCCCATTTCTGCGAGGTCAACGGTGTTACCACCCACATGTGGGAATCGCATTTTCACGCTGCCTGGGCGGAATGGGAGTCGCGCAGCAAACGCACGGCATGGCGAATAGAATTTGGCACTTATGACAACCTGCTGACTGAGTCTGAGCGTGAAGCAATTCAACCGCTACGACCAACCAGCAAGCCCCGTTCGAGCTAATCGATGGGCCAGGAAACAGGCACAACGCCATATACTTCATCCCCGGAATCTTGTCAAATGTGCCCTGCTCTGAATCGCTCAACACATTCGCCGTAGCTTTCACCGATCATTGCACTTCCAGCGTTTCCCAGGTAACACCGCTGGTGCTGTTCATGCCCTTGTGCATTTCGTTAAACAAATCGTGTGCATGCTGATATGTTTTGAACTTCCAAAATTTTCCGCTATAATTCTACATTTTCAAAAAGGCAATTAAATAAGGAACAAAATGGCCAAACCAAGCTTTGAATTAATGTGGAAAATGTTTCCTGATCATGAAAAATATCCAACACTTAGATCCTTGCATACCTTTATCGGAGGCAAGCTCAAAGCGAATATTGATGTCCCCGGATTTGATGGCACCAAAGGCAATACCTGTGCTGTTCGTATATCACGTGCTTTAAACTACAGCCAAATGCCAATTTCCGGCAAGTTGGTGAAGGCGCTTGGCCTGGCAACACTTATCGGCGCTGATGAAAAACACTACATC
>JBDLSU010000382.1:0-5912 GCA_039799405.1 Pseudomonadota bacterium
ACGGCGCAAGCTGGCCTTGAAGCTACTTAACACCACGTTTTTACCGCTCACGCTGGCATTGTCGCTGTCTTCGCTGATCGCGCTGGCCAATCAGGAAAAAGTCGTTTCCACTGAAGCGCCAGCCAGCGATAGCGCAAATGGCAAAAAAGCCCTGCAAGCACCTTTGGCGGCGGAAAAAGCCCAGGCTGCCTCGCCACGCGCCCGGCTTGACAAGCTGGGTGAACTCAATACCCGCATCAGCAATCATTTTGATCTGACCAGCGGCCAGCGCAGTTATATTCAGGTTGACAAGCCTTTGTACAAACCGGGTGAAACCATCTGGTTCAAGGTTTGGGATTTACAACTGCGCGCGCTGGGGCCGGGACACAATGATGAATCCACTGTGGAATTGATTTCACCCAAAGGGGCCAGCGTCATCAAAAAACGCTTGCGCATGAACGCTGGCAGCGCCAGTGCCGAATTTGATTTGCCGCCCGAAGTGCAGGGCGGCGAATATAGCTTGCGCAGCACCGCACCGGATGGCACCACGGTTGAACGCGCGGTGATTGTATCGAGCTACGAAGCACCGCGCATGAAAAAGAAGCTGGAATTTATCAAGAAAGCCTATGGTGCGGGCGATGCGGTCAGTGCCACGGTGGAAGTCAAGCGCCCGACCGGGGAAGTGTTGGCAGGCAAGAGCCTGACTGCGGTGGCTACGGTGGACGGGATTGAGCTGCCAAGGGTGAAGGTCAGCACCAATGCCGAAGGCGCGGCGGTAGTCAAATTTGATTTGCCAAAAAATATTGAAAGCGGCGAAGGCTTGCTGACGATTCTGGTGGAAGATGGCGGCGTTACCGAATCGATTTCCAAATCCATCCCCCTGATCCAGAAAAAACTTGCGCTCGGTTTGTTCCCGGAAGGCGGCAAAATGGTGGCGGGTTTGCCGACCCGTTTGTATTTTGAAGCCAAAAACCCGATTGGCAAACCGGCCGATATTGAGGGACGGCTGGTGGATGATCTGGGCAATGCGGTGGCGCAATTTGCTTCCTATAAAAACGGTCTGGGCCGGGTGCAATTTACCCCGGCCAGTGGCCGTAGCTACCATGCCGAAATCACCCGCCCGGCCAGTATCAAAGAAAAATTCGCCTTGCCGCTGGTGGAACAGCACGGTTGCGTACTGCGCAGCTTTGATGATTTTGACGGGCAAGAAAGCGCGCTACGGGTGGCGGTGCGCTGTAGTGAAACGCAAAAAGTGGTGGTGGCTGCCACCCTGCGTGAAAATCTGCTCGACAGCAGCGCAATTGAAGCCGGGCCGGAACAGGCGGGCGTAGCGTATTTGACGCCGAAAAACCCGGCCCTGGCCAAAGCGGCCGGGGTGGCACGTATTACCGTGTTTGATGCCAACCTGACCCCGCTGGCCGAGCGCCTGGTATTTCGTAACCGGCGCAACCGCTTGCAAGTGCAGGTGGAGCCACAGCGCAAGAGCTATGCTCCGCGCGAGCAGGTGACCTTGAATATCACCACCCGCGATGCGGCAGGTAAACCGGTTGCGGCCGATTTGGCTTTGTCGGTAGTGGACGATACGGTGCTCTCGTTTGCTGATGACAAGAGCGCGCATTTACTCTCGAAATTGCTGCTGGAACCCGAACTGCCCGGCAAAATTGAAGAGCCGAATTTTTACCTGGATTTGAGCGAAGCCAAAAGCGGCCCGGCACTGGATTTGCTGATGGGGGCACGCGGTTATCGGCGCTTTGACTGGGTGTCGGTGTTATCCGACGAAAATGATTACCAGGTACGAGTTAAAGAGCGCGATTTGTTGAGGTTGGCCAAAGTGGCATCGGCCCCGCGCCCGGTTGCCGCAGCGGCATTACCCCCGGCCGCACCAATGGAAATGCGGCCACCGCCACCACCAGCGCCACCAGCACAGCCCGTGCTGCAAGCACCCAAGGGCGCGGCCGCTGCACGCGTCGCGCTGCCGGAAGCGGTGCCGCTGGTCGCACGCGCAGTGCCGAATGCACCGCCAGTCGTGATGCATGAAGTCGCCGCCAAACCGCGCGCCGAAGGCAGGTTGGCGCAAGGGCTGGTGGCAGATCGCAAGATGGATGCGCAGGCCGAAAACCGCGCTGGCATCATGGCCGAAGACAAGGATTTTGCCCAAGCCGCCAAAAAAGCCAAACGTGCGCCGGGCCTGTTGGAGCGCCAGCGCGAGCCAGTGGCATGGGCGGTGGCGCGAGTGTTTCCGGTGCCGAGCTATATGCCGGGTTATCGTGGCGAACGCGATGATTTTCGTGAAACCGTGTTCTGGGCACCGGCGGTAAAAACCGATAAAGCCGGGCGCGCCAGCGTCAAGTTGGTGCTGTCAGACGCGGTAACCTCGTTCCGGGTGTTGTCCGAAGGCGCGGGTGCCGGTTTGCTGGGGCGTGATGAAACGGTCTTCAAATCCAGCCTGCCGTTTTCGCTCTCGGCCAAGCTGCCGCTGGAATTATCCAGTGGCGACAAACCGCTGATTCCGGTTACCCTCAGCAACGATAGCGAGCGCAGTCAGGAAGTAAAACTGAGTGCCGATTTTGGCAAAATGCTCAAAGCCACTGGCAGCAGCATCAATGGCGGCACCCTGGCCGCAGGCGAGCGCAAAAGCTGGTTTGTGCCGGTGGAAGTGAGCGGTAGCCGTGGCGAATCCCAGGTGCGGCTGGCAGCCAATGGCAGCGGCTTGAAAGACGAAGTGTTGCGCAGTATTCCGGTGGTGCCGAGCGGCTTTCCCCAGTTGCTGGAAAAATCCGGCCAGGTCAAAACCGAAGTCAATCACGACATCGATATCAGTCACGCCACCGCAGGCAGTGTGCAAGCCAGCGTGCGCGTCTACACTTCCAGCTTGTCCACCATGATCTCGGGTCTGGATGGCATGTTGCAAGAACCAAATGGCTGCTTTGAACAAACCTCGTCCACCAATTATCCGAATGTGATGATCATGCAGTACATGAAGCAGCATGATGTGGCCGACCCGGCCTTGCTGGAACGCTCGGGCAAATTGCTCGATAGCGGCTACAAAAAGCTGGCCGGGTTTGAATCGAAAAACAAGGGCTATGAATGGTTTGGTGGCGACCCCGGCCATGAAGCGCTGACTGCCTATGGCTTGCTGGAATTTGCCGACATGAAGGATATTTATGGCGCGGTAGATCAAGCCATGCTGACCCGCACCGCCAACTGGCTGAAAGCCCGGCGCGATGGCAAGGGCGGTTATTTGCGTGACGCCAAGGCGCTTGACTCCTTTGGCCGCGCCGCACCGGAAGTGACCGATGCCTATATCACCTGGGCGCTGGTGTCGAGTGGGGAAAGCGGCCTGGACAAAGAAATCGCCCAATCGGCCAAGCTGGCGCAAAGCACGCAAGACGCCTACCAGTTGGCGCTGGCTACCGGCACCTTGTTGACGCGCAGCAAAGGCGCGGCCCCATCAGCCGCTGCGCTGGCCGCTGCTGACAAGCTGGCCAAAATGCAAAGCAATAGCGGTGAATGGCGCAATGCCGATCATTCTATCACCCGCAGTGGTGGTGTGAACTTGCAAATTGAAACCACCTCGTTGGCGATTTTGGCCTTGCTGAAAACCAATACCCACCTGGAAAACGCGCGCAGAGGCATCACCTGGTTGCAAAACAACCGCAGCGGCTTCGGCCAATGGGGCGCGACCCAGGCCACCGTGCTGGCGCTGAAAGCCATGATTGCGTATGACAATGTGACCAGAGTAGCGAGTGCGCCGGGTGCGGTCAGCCTGCTGGTGGATGGGGTGCTGGTGGCCGAGCAAAGCTATGCAGCGGGCCAGCGCGAAGCCCTGATATTTACCAACTTTGACAGCAGGCTCAGCCCCGGCAAACATCGCATTACCCTGCGCAGCAAGAGCGGGGTAGCGCTGCCGTATTCGCTGGCGGTGGAATATCGCAGCAATGCCCCGGTTTCCAGCAAGGCGGCGGTAGTCAAGCTCGATGCCACGCTCGACAAGGCGCAACTGAAAATGGGCGAAACCGTGCGCATGCAGGCCGTCATCAGCAATACCACCCAAAGCGGGCAGCCGATGACGCTGGTGCGCTTGGGCATTCCGGCTGGCCTGGGCTACCAAACCTGGCAATTGAAAGAACTGCGCGAAAAAGGCCAGATCGCCTTCTTTGAAACCCGCGCCCGTGAAGTGATTTTCTACCTGCGTGACATGAAGCCGGGCGAAATCAAAAAACTCGGCATTGATCTGGTGGCGAATGTGCCGGGCAGTTATACCGGGCCAGCCTCATCGGCGTATTTGTACTATAACGACAGCGACAAGAGCTGGGCTGCGCCGCTGCCGGTGAAAATCCACCCTTGATCCGGCATTGATCTGGCATTGATCGGGCAAGCAGCAAGTGGACGGGTTCATGAGTACGGTGATGAGTAATGATCTGGCAGGGTCATGCCGCTTTGGCGGGGCGCAAGTATTTTCCTATATACTACCCGCCATGACCCCACATGAACTCGACCACACCCTGATGGCGCGCTATTGCGCGGGTGATTTGCTCGCCTTCAAGGAACTGTATCGACGCCATAGCCAGGGCGTGTACCAGTTCATCGCATGGCGCGCACCACGGCGCGAATGGGTGGATGAAATTGTGCAAGACAGTTGGGCCGCACTGCACGAAGCGCGCGAACGCTACCAGCCGCTGGCGGGTTTTCGCACGTATTTGTACCAGATTGCGCGCAACCGGCTGATTGATCTGGTGCGGCAAAAGCAGGATTTGCTGGCCAGTGAAATGAGTGCGTCCGCTCTCGACGACGAAAGCGCATTTGACGCGCTGGCCGATAGCGAGCATGAGAGCATCGCGCCCGATGTGGCACTGGATAAAAAACGCCAGACCGCAGCCCTGCATGCTGCGATCCGCAGTTTGCCGGGCGAGCAAAAAGAGGCGCTGGTATTGCAACAATTTAATGGTTTGAGTCTGGATGAAATTGCAGAAATTACCGCAGTGCCGGTAGAAACCGTGAAAAGCCGTTTGCGCTATGCGATGCAAAAATTACGATCTCAACTTCAGGGTAATCAGGTGCGGGGGGCAGTGCATGAGTGACAAAATCAAGCCCGCAGGCGCAGCCGGGGAGGGTGACAGCAAGCACCAGCCTGTGTTGGATCAGCACGAAAGCCGTGAGCTGGAACGGTATATCGATCGCGTTCAAACCGCATCGTTGTTGGATAGATCCGAGGTGGATGCCTTGCTGCAGGACGTGGAACAAGCCGAGTTGGACGATGCCGGGTTTGCCGAATTTTTGCAAGGCCAGGGCGAATTGTCGGGCCTGTTGCAAGGCATGGCACAACCCGGTGCCTCCGCCGAACTGGATGCACGCATTTTTGCTGATGCCGAACGGGCGCTGGCCCAAGCGGCGCAAGCCAGCCAAGCCCAGGCTACGCAGGAACAAACAGCCCAGGCTCAGGCCGGTGAGCAGGGCAGTAGTCATTCGTTCGCCGCCAATGATACTGGCCCGGCTGGCACCAAAGCCCCGCCCGGTTTTTTCTCACGCTACCGCATGCCGCTGGGGCTGGCTGCCTCGGTGGTGTTGATGATGTCGGGCGTGATGCAAGTCTGGCGCGCCCAGGTTGTGGACACCGAACCAGCACCACGGTTGGAGCAGCCAGCGGCTGCCTCCCCTGCTGAAGTAGCAATGCAGCCCGCAGCCGTACCAGCGACTGCACCCGCTGAAATCCGCATCGCAGAGACAATGCCAGAGTCCAAGCCGATGGCCGCCGAAAACGCCAAGGCCAAGCTGGCGCAAAGTCCACAAATCAATCAGCAAATGCGCCAGAGTCCAGTTGCTGGTGCCGCTGCGCCAAGCCCGCCCCAGCTTGATTTGTCCGGTCAGGCACTGCGCCGTGCTGCGCCAGCCGCAACACCAAAGGCACTCAGCGCGCCGGAGGGTGCCAACCG
>JBDLSU010000383.1:0-3012 GCA_039799405.1 Pseudomonadota bacterium
CGCGATTTTTCGAGAAACATAATTTAGCACTGCGGCTCGCTTTATAAACATTGCAAATACACAGTTTTTTTATATCACAACGTGACCAAGGTATTGGTTTGATTATCCTGATGGCGGTGATGTTTTGAATTTACCGAGAAAGGCGGCACCACAGCATTAAGCAATATTTTTAAAAACTATCATATCGTTACAGCCACTTTTCCCTCTTAGCGACAAAATGATGGCACTTCGTCATCAAGTCATTTCTGTAAATTCAAATAGTTGCGCCATTGCATTCTATTTTAGCCCCCCAATCATCCGTTTTTTTGTTCCCCCTGCGCCTATGCTCGCGCAGGTTCTCCACCATCTATTTCTTTCCACCCCTTACCTTCAGCCAGTTAGTTTTCATAAGAAAACGATTAACGTCACGTTTATTATCTTTATATCTCCGTGACGCTATTTGAAAAATGCGACTAAATTCCCGCAGGCATGCTTTTATTCTTCCCGGAAATACATTTCCATAAGGAAAATCTTTTTTTTTGCTTACCTCTTTCTTTTAATCAATGAAGCGTGTAATCTGTGCGGCGATCATTTGCCAATAGCCTATTTTTATCAACCTACAATTCGCAATCGACATTGACATGGATTATCATGTATTTGTTAACAATCTTCATTTCCCAATGGCATGAATTTACCTGGATTTGGAAAATTGGCGAAAATCGGATAAAACCAGGCAAACGGTTAAGCGTTATTCGCATTATTCGTAAAAAGTTATTTAAATTATTCGGAGCATTTGTATGACCAAGGACGCAGTGGCAGCAATCAAAAACGATGCAGTGGCAGTAATCGGGATGTCTTGCCGTCTGCCGGGAAAATCCAATAGTCCCGGCCAATTCTGGGATTTTCTGATGAATGAAGGCGATGGTATTGTTGATGTCCCGGCTGACCGCTGGGACGCCCAGGCCTATTTTGATGCCGACCCCGCAGTGCCGAATAAGATGTATGTCAAACGCGGTGGTTTTATCGAACAGATCGACCAGTTCGACCCGCAGTTCTTCGGTATTTCCCCCAAGGAAGCGCCACATATCGATCCGCAACACCGCTGGTTATTGGAACTGGCGTATGAAGCGATGGAAAACGCCGGTCTGAAGGCAGGTGAACTCAAGGGTAGCGATACCGCCGTCTTTATCGGCCAGTTCATGCATGACTACGAACAAATCCAGCTCGACCCGCGTGCGCGTGGCGAAATCGCCAGCCATTCGGCTACCGGCCCCTCGATGACGCTGACCGCCAATCGTATTTCGTATTGCTTCGACTTTAACGGCCCCAGTGTCACGCTCGATACCGCCTGCTCGTCCTCGCTGGTTGCGCTGGATATGGCGTGCAAGGCGATTTTGAATGGCGACAGCCAACTGGCTATCGCCGGTGGGGTCAACATTTTGTTGCGCCCGGAACTGACCATGTCAATCTGCAAGGCCTCGATGCTGTCACCGGACATGCAATGCAAGAGCTTTGATGCCGCCGCCAATGGCTATGTGCGTAGCGAAGGTGCGGCGCTGGTGATGTTGAAATCGCTGGCCCAGGCCCAGGCCGATGGTGACCCGATTCTGGCGGTGATTCGCGCCACCGGCATCAACCAGGATGGTCAGACCGCCGGCATCACCGTGCCCAGTGGTGCGGCCCAGCAAATGCTGCTGAAAAAGACCCTGAAACTGGCGGGCTTTGACAGCGCCGACATCCAGTACGCCGAAGCCCATGGTACCGGCACTGCGGTCGGTGACCCGATTGAAGTCAATGCGCTCGGTGCCACCCTGGGCCAACGTCCGCAAGACGCCACACCGTGCGTGATCGGTTCGGTCAAGAGCAATATCGGTCATACCGAAGCCACCGCCGGGGCCGCTGCGCTAATCAAGACCATCATGGCGATGAACCATGGCGTGATTCCGAAAAACATCCACCTCAACAACGTCAACCCGGCCATCGATTTGCAAGCACTCAATGTGCGCCTGGCCGCGCAACACCAGCCATGGCCGGACGTGCCGGGCCAGACCCGCAAAGCCATCGTCAACAGCTTTGGCTTTGGTGGTACCAATGCCAATGCGGTGCTGGAACAAGCTCCGGCGCGCAGCAAAACTTCGGCCAGCTATGGTGCCGACAGTTATTTCTGGCTGCCATTGAGCGGTAAATCGGAAAAAAGTCTGCAAGACAATGCCGCCAACTACCTGGCGTTTTTGAACCAGACCGATGCCAACCTGGCTGATATCGCGTATAGCGCTGCCACCAAACGTGAGCATTTCCGCTTCCGCGCCGTGGTCAGTGGCCATACGCTGGAAGAAATGCAACAGGGCCTGGCCGATCTGGCCGCCAACCGCCCCGGCAACTTGCATGTGCAAGGCAAGGTTTTGTCTGAAATCAAGGGACGGCGCTGCTTCGTGTTCTCCGGCATGGGGACCACCTGGGCTGGCATGGGCAAAAAATTGTATGAAACCGAAGCCGTGTTCCGCGCTGCACTGGACCGTTGCGATGCGGCACTGCGCCCGCTGACCGGCTGGTCGCTGGTGGAACACATGTTGCAAACCGAAGACCAGGAAAAAGTCCACCAGACCAATATTGCCCAACCCGCCATTTTCGCCAGCCAGGTCGCGCTGGCAGAATTGCTGGCCTCGCAAGGTGTGGTGCCAGAAGCAATTGTCGGCCATAGCGCCGGGGAAGTGGCGGCCAGCTATATTGCCGGTGTGCTGTCGTTTGACGATGCCATTACCGTCATCTACCACCGCAGCCGCCTGCAACACACGACCGAAGGCATGGGCAAAATGCTGGCGGTAGCGCTGACCGAAGCCGCACTGCAGCCGTATCTGGCAGGCCAGGAACACAAGGTATCGATTGCTGCCATCAATAGCGACGATGCGCTGACCCTGTCGGGCGATGCGGACGTTTTGCAACACATTGCCAACCAGTTGGACGAGCAAGGCATTTTTGCGCGCTTTTTGAAAGTGGCGGTGCCCTATCACAGCCCGGTAATGGACAGCCTGA
>JBDLSU010000384.1:0-5327 GCA_039799405.1 Pseudomonadota bacterium
GGAAGCGGTCGCCATCGACCCGCAGTGCCACATCCGGCACCCGGCCTTCCAGCTCAATCGCCACCTGCAAACGCTGGGCATACGCCTGATTGCCTTCCACTGCTTCGTTGATCAATTTGCCCAGGGCAAAGATGCGGAAGTGGTAGTCAAATTTGCCGGCTTCGATTTTTTGCACATCCAGCAAATCATTGATCAGGCGGGTCAGGCGTTCGGTGCTGTTATGCGCCATACGGATCAGCGTCAGGGCTTTTTCCGGCAATACCCCGCCAACCCCGCCCATCACCAGCCCGAGGCTACCGCGTATCGCGGTCAGCGGGGTGCGTAATTCATGGCTGACGGTGGAAACAAAATCGCTTTTGATGCGTTCCATCTTTTTGCGCTCGGTAATATCGCGCACGATGATAATAATTTTGCGCTGTTCTGCCACAAAAAATTCGGAGATTAAAATTTCGGCCGGGAAGCAGGAGTAGTCGCTACGCTGCTGTTCCAGTTCCTGAGCGATTTTGCCTTGACTATCGAGCGTATCGATCACACTTTCCAGCGAAATCACCGCACCGGATGGGGTAAAAATGGTAATCGGCTGGCCCAGTAGTTCGCCTTCTTCGGCCCGGTAAATGGCTTCGGCCGCCTTGTTGAACGATTCAATCAAATAACTCTGATTGATGGTGATGATGGCATCGGCCGCGTTTTTCAAAATCGCTTCCATCCGGTCGGACGATTCACGGCTGGCACGGTTTGCCATTTCCGCTTCGTACTTCAAATCCAGCGTCAATTGCAAATCGGCATCACGGCGTTGCAAGGTTTTATACAAGAGCGTGAAGGAAAAAATCAAAATCAGGATACTGGCAACCGAAAATACAATAATGACCACGCTGGTATTGCGCCATTCGGCCAGGTAGATATCTTCATCCAGAATATAGCTGATAATCAGCGGGAAGCGCTCAACCCGCTGCGCTGCGCCCATGCGGCTGACTATTTCGCCACCCTGGGCAATACGCGGACTGCGGATTACCACCACCCCTTTGTTGAGTTTCATGTCGGCAATAATGCTATGGGTAATGCCAGTTAAATTCGGCTTGCCTATCATTACCTCAATCGAAGGCCAGCGTGCCAGTGTGACAAAATCATCGCGCACCAAGTTGATGGCGGTTTTCTCGCCCAGGCTGACGTTTTTAAAAAATTGCTGATAATAATCACAAGACACCCCCAGCAACACCAGCCCCACCATTTTTCCATCGCTGTCGTTGAGGCGGCGTGACATGTAAAACACCCATTTGCCATTGCCTTTGTTGCGCACCGGCACACTGATATAGGTATTCAGCGCCGGATTGGCCTGATGCGCCTTGAAATAATCGCGATCGGCCAGATTGATGGCCGGAGCCGGAAAGCTGCGCGAAAAGTTAATGACATCGCCATTGGCAGCCACCAGCGTCATGACATCGATTTGTGGCGAGCTTTTGACCTTTTCCTTGAGCAAGTCAAAAAAGGCAGCATGGTTCCAGTCGTTGCGCAAACGCTCGGCACTCAGGCCCGGTTGCGCCTGCACCCGGTCGGTAATGCTGGTGAGTGCCAGTTGCGCCGTGGTCATTTGCTGGTTTGCATTGGCGGCCAGAATACTGGTCAGATTATCGATTTTATTGCGCCAGTCATTGAGCGCACGTTGATGCAGGATGTAGATGGAAGTACTGGCAACCAGGGCAATGGTCAAGGCCAATGCTGCGCCCAAAATAAACGCAAGATGGCTACTTTTTTGGGTCGAGATCAGCTTCATTTTGCATTTGGGCGCGATGCAATCGCTAGCACCAACCGTTACGATTCATGACGATTTATTTGCCAGAGAGCAGTTGCGCGGCGTGATGGAAATCAAACTGCCGGATCGCTGCCGCAACCCGGGTCAAAGTCGCCTCGTCAAACAACTGGGCCAGGTTGGTGCGCGAGGTATCAAAAAAATATACTGCATCGGCCCGGTCTTCGCGCAACAAACCCAGCAATTCTTCCAGTACCATCTGGGCAGACTGGGCGGTGGCTGGTGGCGGTGCAGCGGGTTCGCTCTGACTGTGATGGTGATCCAGACCATCGAGCACGGTAGTGAGGGCTTGTTCCAGCGCCGCCAGGTGGCGTTTCAAATCGGGGTGACGCGCATCATAGCTACCGTTATTCTTTAAATACAATTCCAGCGCACCTGCGGTTTTTTGCACTTCCAGCGCACCAATATTGGCGGCCACCCCGCGCAGCGAATGCACCCGGCGGCGTGCTTCCAATTGCAAGCCTGCGCCACATTCACGCAAAAATTCAGTGATGGTAACGCGCTGCGACGTGCGAAAGCGCTCCAGCAACTGAAAATAAAAGGGCCGATTATTGCCGACATGGGATAGGCCAAGGGGAATATCAATGCCGGGCAGGACAGGCAAGGGTTCTGCTCCACGCTGGTTCATTCAATGGTCTCCTGTTTGAAAAGCTACGCATGGTTTTCTCTATTCTAACAAGCAATGGCAGCGCAATGCGGGCTTTGCCGGGTATCTGGCCGGAATTATCGATTATTCACACCGGCAACAACGCCACCACTGCCCGCCGCTACCTCCCGCTACCAAAGCGGCACGGCCAGCGCCGCGCCCTTAACTGGCGGGCGGATATTGCGCCACAATCGCCGCAAACTGGTCTTGCACCAGCAGCAGCGCATCAATCATCTGCGGGTCAAATTGGGTGCCACGCCCGGCCTGCAGCACCGCAATCGCCTGTTCATGGCTCATGGCCGGTTTATAACTGCGCCGCGAAATCAGTGCGTCATACACATCGGCCACCGCCATCAGCCGCGCTGACAAAGGAATCGCTTGCCCCGCCAGCCCTTCCGGATAACCGGAGCCGTCGAAGCGCTCCTGGTGCGAATAACAAATCTCACGCGCGTATTGCAAAAACTCGCTGCGAATGCCAAGAAACTGTTCCACGCCCAAAATACTGTCGCGTCCGAAAATGGTGTGCTGCTGCATCAGTTTGATTTCTTCCACACTGAGTTTGCCGGGGTTGCGCAAGCTCGGGTCATGGCTGCCGATTTTGCCAATATCATGCAAAGGCACGGCCCGGAAGATCAGGTTGATCGCGCTATCGGTCAGCACCGTGGCATATTCCGGCAGGCTTTGCATCTGGCGCGCAAGTAGCGCCACATAATGCTGGGTGCGGCGCAAATGATTGGTGCTTTCGCTGTCGCCGGTTTCCACCATGGCAGCCACCGCCAAAATGGTGGCATCCTGAATTTGTTCGATGGCATGGGTGCGCGATTCGACAATTTCATCGATCTGCATCGATTGTTCGCGCAGGCGTTCGCGCAATTGGCGCAGTTGCAAGTGGGTCGCCACGCGCGCCTGCAAGGCGGCCGGATCAATCGGCTTGGTAATGTAATCGAGCGCCCCTTCCTGAAAGCCTTTGCGCTGATCGTCCAGGTGGTTGCGTGCGGTTAAAAACAGCACCGGGATGTCTTTGGTCAGGGGATTGTTTTTCAGGCTGCGACAGACTTGATAACCATCCATTTCCGGCATCATCACATCAAGCAAAATCAGATCTGGCAGCGGCAATTGTTCGGCTGCCCGCAGGGCCACCTCACCACTGGATGCCAGTTTGATCCGATACTGACTTTGCAGTAGCATTTTAATGAGCATCAGGTTATCGGGCGCATCGTCCACAACAAGCACAGTGGGTTTGGTTTCAGTTGGCATGACGAACTTTCGACGAATCTATCACTCTCGCCCTGAATCTTAAATCGAATTTCTGCTTTTGTTGAACAATCGGGTAAAAAAAGACGATAATTTCGTATTTTTCTCCTTTCGCATACTTTATGTCTATTCGCTTGATCGTTGGTTTGGGCAATCCCGGGCCGGAATATGAACTGACGCGCCACAATGCCGGGTTTTGGTGGGTCGATCACCTGGCGGATAGCTTGCCCGGTGTGCAATTGCAGCGCGACAGCAAATTGCAGGCAGAGCTTGCCAAAGCCCGCATCGCCGGGCAAGAAGTGTGGTTGCTGGAACCGCAAACCTATATGAACCGCTCCGGTTTTTCGGTCGGACAACTGGCGCGTTTTTATAAAATGACGCCGGAAGAAGTGCTGGTGGTGCATGATGAACTGGATTTGGCCCCCGGTGTGGCCAAATTGAAAAAAGGTGGCTCCTCTGGTGGGCATAATGGTTTGAAAGACATCACCGCCGCACTGGGCAGCCAGGACTATTGGCGCTTGCGCCTGGGTATCGGCCATCCGCGCACCCTCAATCTGCAACAAGGCGTGGCAGACTTTGTATTGCACCGCCCACGCCAACCGGAACAGGCATTGATCGTCGAAGCACTGCACCACAGCCTGCGCTTTGTCGATCTGCTGGTGCAGGGCAAATTCAATGAAGCGATGCTGCAAATGCACAGTCCGAAAAGCTGAGGTGGCCTGCCGGTTCCGGATATCGCACATTCGGTGGTCTTTACCGCACCTCAGCGTGGTTTGGGTAGCCAGTATTGTTCGGCAAACTGCAGCGACTGCGCCAGAATCTGGTCTTTTTCCTCGCCACTCAAACGCAGTTGCTGATCCTTTTCCATGATGTCGTAGAGATAATCATCCATCTGGTTTTTCATATGGTTGATTTGGTTTTGAACCGGCTTGCCGACTTTAAAGGGGGCCAGATAAACGCAAAAGGTCAGCGCCGCAGCCTTGGCCCAGGCGTCACGCTGTTCTGGCGCAGCCGGGTGCAGGTGCGGTAAAAACATCGCGTACAGGGCCAGCATCAGGCCATCGGCCTCCAGTGCCTGTTGCGGTGATTGCCCCAGCACGGTATCGATCAATTGCTGATAGCAGCGCTCAACCTGGGTCAGGTAGTCGTCATCGTTATCGATGCGGCGCGCCACCACATCCTCCAGTACCCGTTGCAACCGCTGTGACAAATCCTGATGCCGCGCATTATCACGCTGCTGCAATTGGTCGAGATGGTTCAAAATATGGTGCGCAATGGCATCGGCACGCGCTGCAGCACTGGTCAAGCCCATGTCTTGCAAGATCTGGCGGGTCTTGGCCGGGTCGAGAACAGGAATCACCGGCACATCCAGCGCGGTTGGCCCTGACGCACCCTGTTGGCCCGCCAGTTGTTGCCATAGCATGCGCTCGGCCGCGCTGAAATACGCTGTTTCGCCATAGCGTACCTGCAAGGATTTTTTCAACTGAAAAAAGCGGCGGGCATCATGTTTGTAATCCTGCAACGCCGGCCACGGTGTCTGCCGCAAGAATTCGGCATTACCCAATGCCAGGTTGAGCGCATTGCAAAAACGCGCCATGCGCTGGTAGAACTCGCTGCGCA
>JBDLSU010000385.1:0-3722 GCA_039799405.1 Pseudomonadota bacterium
CCCATGTTCATCGGCGCGAAAACAGGTGCGCAAGCTTTCATGGCGCGCCAGAATCGCTGACAAGGCTGCTTCGAGTGCGGACAAATCCAACTGCCCGCGCAAGCTCAGCGCCCCCGGCATATTGTAGGCGGCACTGCCGCCATCGATCTGGTCCAGCAACCACAGGCGCTGCTGCGCATACGAGAGCGGCAAGGCGGCTTGGCGGTCGGCGCGGCGAATTTCCGGCGCGTCCTGAGCGATCAGATCCTGACCATCAAATTTACTGAGGTAGGCAATGATTTCGCTTTTATGCAGTTTTAATTGCTCGCGCAATGCATCGGGCAAACCACCTTTTTTAACCTTGAATTTTAAATTCCCGTTTTCCAGAAAAAGGTGAACACCGCAATCGAGTGCCTCGCCGAATATTTTTCTGACATCCATTAAATCTCTCCCTCTTCCACATCGCTTTCTGCCATCTCACCCAGGCTGCTGCGGGTTTGCGCCAGCTTGCGCCGTTCGGCGCTGTCGGAAATGGCTTGCGCCAGATTTTCAATATAGGGCTGGTCAAACAGCATTTTCAGCGACAAATCATTTTTACCGGTACCAAACTGCTCGTGTACCATGCTGATCAGGCGCGTAGCCAGTAGTGAATCGCCGCCAATATCAAAGAAATTGTCGCGCACCCCGATTTGTTCGATTCCAATCAATTCTTGCCAGATCCCGACCAGCGTTGCCTCAACCGGGCTGGAAGGGGCAATATGCTCACGGCTGCCGCCCTTGGCAGGAGCGGTTTTTTTGCGCTCTTTGCGGGTTTTGCGTTCAAGTGGCCCGCGCGTCAGGCGCTGATTCAAATCCTGGCGCGAAAGATACAGGGGGGCAGCCTGCGGCAGGGCCAGTAGCCGTGCTACCAGCGCTGATGCTTCAGCTAATGTAAAGACCTGCTCATTGCCACCATTGCCGATAAAATCCCACCAGTCGGAATTGAGAATCAGCCAGCGCTCGTCACCCTGGGCTTGCTTGTTCTGGACAAAAACATCCATAAAACTGTTGGCAGCAGTATAGGCAGCCAGCCCGCTACTGCCCAGCAGCGTCAGCATTGACGACAGCAGCAGGCAAAAATCGGGCGATTTTTCCTGTAGCAGCGCCTCCAGTACCAGTACCCCACGGATTT
Source organism: Pseudomonadota bacterium (assembly GCA_039799405.1). Taxonomy (GTDB): domain Bacteria; phylum Pseudomonadota; class Gammaproteobacteria; order Burkholderiales; family Burkholderiaceae_D; genus CAMBDR01. The sequence continues at coordinate 1,151 of JBDLSU010000385.1, forward strand.
TGGCGTGGGCCTGTTGATGCAGATGCAATGCATTGACCTGATCAAACGGTGTCAAGGCGGTGCCAAGTTCGGCGGCAGCATGGATGACGCCATCGATCCGGCCAAATGCTGCCTCTGCCTGCTGCCAGACTGCGCGCATTTGCGCCAGATCGGCACAATCGGCCTGGCACAACAACAGACTGGCCCCGGCCGCTTCCAGCGCCATTAGTTGTTGCACCAGCAGCCCCTCGGGATTGCCTTCTGCCTGCAAGGCATGCCATTGCTGGCGTGGCGGCACGGCAGTGCGTCCGGTCAGCACCAGACGGGCTTGTACCCGGGTTGCCAGCAATTGTGCCAGATGCAAGCCGACGCGCCCCATGCCACCGGTAATCAGCACCACCGCCCCCGGTTTCAGGCGCGAATTCCCGTTCTCCACCTGCTCACTGGCATGCTGGGCAAAGTGGCGAATCCAGCGCCCGTGGCCGCGCAAGGCCAGCCATGGCTGGCGCTGTTGGGCGCTCACTTCGGCAACAATCCGCTCTGCCGTGCGTTCCGGCTCGAAGCCACTGTCCAGATCGATGTGCAGCAGATTCAATTGCGGGCATTCGGCACGGATCGCGCTGGCCAGGCCGATGGCGGTGGCAGCGTCGGGCAGCAAGGTTTCTGCGCCGCTGACACTGGCTTGCCCGACACTGACCAGGTTGAACTCAAGTGGTGGCTGCGCCGCGCCGCGCCGGTGGGCTTTATCGGGTGCAGTTGCAGTTGCAATTGCAGATGGTGGATGATCTTTTGCAGTGGCCGCTTCTGTTGCCGCGTCTGTTGCCGCTGCCTGCTGCATGCGCGCCAGTGCCTGCGCCAAATACAATACGCTAAGGCACGGCCCGCTTTGGCTGACAGCAAATTCAGCCTCACTGTAGTGCGCGCTCAACCCGGCAACGCCCGGCACCGGGTCGGGCAACCCGGCCAGATGCAGCACCCGTTGTGGCACACACTGCTGCTGCACCAGTGCGGCCAGCAAGGCATCAAAATCGCCACGCTGTTGCCATTGCACCTGGTAGGAATGGGTGGCGGTTTGGGCAAATGCGGTGCCGGCAAACACATCAATCACCACTTGACCCTGGTTGCGCAGGCGCTGCGCCAGCAGGCGACCCAGGCCACCTTGGGCCTCATGCACAATCAGCCAGACCTGCGGCGGCAAGGTGCTGGCAAGCTGGCGTGAAACCGGCTGCTTTTGCCATTGCGCCGTATACAGCCAGTTTTGTGGCTGGCTGGTATCGATTTGGGCAGGGCTTGCGCTGCTACCGGCTTCAATCCAGTAGGATTCGCGCTCAAAGACATAACCGGGCAAGGCGATCCGGCGGCACCGGTTGCGGGCATGGAATCCGGCCCAATCGATCCCGACCCCGTTTTGCCATAGTTGGCCCAGGGTTTGCAACAGCACGTTTTGATCCGGGCTGGCATCTTGCTCATGGCGCATGCTGCACAACACGGTATGCTGGCCCGCCCCTGCATGTTTGCGTACCAGCGATGCCAAAGTGCGACCGGGGCCGACTTCAAGCAATATTTTTGCTTCATCAGCCAGCAAGGTGCGAATGCCGTCGGAAAATGCCACGCACTGACGCAGATGGCGCAGCCAGTAATCTGGCCGGATCACCTGGGCGGGATCAACCGGCAAGCCGTCAAGGTTGGAGATATAGTCCAGTTGCGGCGCACGCAAAACCACCTGCTCCAATACCTGGCGATACGAATCGAGCATGTCATCCATCATGCTGGAATGGAAAGCGTGAGAGGTGCGCAGCCCGGCATGGGTAATCTTGAGTGCGTCCAGTCGCGCCTGCACTTGTTCAATTGCAGCAAAACTGCCGGAGAGCACACAATTTTGCGGACTGTTGATGGCAGCAAATTCGGGGATATCGCCGCCGCTGCCGCCATCCGTTGCGCGCCCTTCTGCCATCGCGGCCAGTATGGGCTTGAGCGTGTCGGCGGTGGCATGAACCGAGAGCATCTTGCCGGCCGGGGCGCTTTGCATCAGGCGCGCACGCGCAGCAATCAGTGTCAAACCATCATCGAGCGAAAACACCCCGGCCAGGCAGGCTGCCACATATTCCCCCACACTGTGCCCGATCATGGCCGCAGGGCGCACGCCAAAACTCATCCACAGCCGTGCCAGCGCATATTGCACCACAAACAAGGCCGGTTGGGCGTAACGGGTCTGTTGCAACTGGGCGCGTGCCTGCTCCTGTTCGCTGCCTTGGGCAAACATCAGCTTGCGCAAATCAGGAATCGATTCGGCTTCCAGCCTGGTGACACAATAGTCGATCAACTCGCGGAACAGTGGTTCCTGTTCATAAAGTCCGGCCGTCATGCCGACATATTGCGAGCCCTGACCGGGGAACATGAATACGACCGGTTTGCCCTGCGCTACCCGGCCAGGCTCAGGCATTTCCTGCGGCAAGAGCGATTCGCATTGATCCAGCGCCGTGATTGCGCCTTCGATGCTGTCACATACCATGGCATGGCGACAGGCATGGGCTTCGCGCCCCACTTGCAGGGTATAGGCCACGGCATGCAAATCAGGCATGGCGGAATCAGC
>JBDLSU010000386.1:0-3738 GCA_039799405.1 Pseudomonadota bacterium
GCGCGTGGACTGTCTGCGGCAATATATTCGATAGCGATGCGGCGCGCCTTGCGGGCGCGCGCCAACCAATACAATTTCATGCTGCCTTGCCAGCAATCATTGCCAGCAGTTGCGCGCGCTGTTGTGCCATTTCCTCTTTTACTACGCTATGCTCAACCCACTCTGCATCAGGGGCGTCTGCTTCGGCCAGCGCTGCTTCCACCTCGCTACGGAACCACTGATCATGCTCCGCAGCTTCATGCGCACGCTGCATGCGTTGCGCGGCATCCGGGCGGCTGTGTTGGGTAGTGTTCGGTTGGTACTGGGAGGCATCCACTTCAAACGTCAGAATGCCAAGATTTTTCAGGTAAGCAACCAGGGTTTCAAAGCGGGAGAATTGCCGCATCGCGCCACGTTTGGCGGCCAGTGTTCGCGCCAGGTTGCCGGATTGGATCAGGATATGCCAACCACCAGATTGGCCGATGATTCGTGCACCTTGTACTTCACCTGATGCAGCCAGGTGGGAAAGTGTGGCGTGGTCGATGGTTTGTGTGGCGTTATACATGGCGGCGAGTGGCTTGTTTCAGGATTGGCGAAATTTTACCACTTAATAGAAGAGTGGGCGTGGGTAAATAATGCCGCGCCCAAAAGCAAAACGCCTGATTCAATTGAACCGGGCTTTCTACCGCATCCAGCGCCCCCTGTACTTTCTTTGGCAAGGCTTCTGGTTCTTCCCGCTTGCGGACATAGCCATTGCCTTCCAGGCAGAAGCAGATAAAAAGCATTCACACCGTTGGCGATAGTGGTGCAAAAGGAGTCAAAAGCATCTTCCCTGCCGCCGCAGGCAATAATACGCGGCATATGGCCCTTGAGGCCGGCTTTTTCGAGAAAGGTAGCAAACCCTTCACGACAGCTCGATTTCAGTGTGGCGGCATCGCCACCGCCTTCCACGTAGAGTCGCACTTCCTTTTGGCGTTTGCCTGGATCGGGCTTCTTCACCATCTGGTGCCTCCAATCTCGCCGCGTGTCCACAAGGCTCCCAGCCGGTATTTTTCCAGCCAGGGTTTAAGCTGTTCTGGATCCAGCCGGGTCAGGGTGGTGCCGTCGGCGCCTTTTTCGGCAACCAATACCACTTCCGGCATGTTGGTCATGGCATCTACCAATACATCGGAGTGGGTGGTCACAATCAGTTGGGTGTGTTGTGATGCTTCCTTCAGCAAATCGGCCAGGGTTGGCAGTACATCGGGGTGCAAGCCGAGTTCCGGCTCTTCGATGCAAATCACAGCAGGTGGATTGGGGTGGCACAGGATCGCCAGCAGGCACAGGTAGCGCAGGGTGCCATCGGACAGGCGCGATGCCGGGATGCTGCCATGCTCTTCCTGCAAGAACACTTGTACGGTGCCACCTTCAATCTGGACGTGATAATCGACAATTCCGCTGTACAAGGCATTCAGGGCTTTGAGCAAGCGCTTCTTTACGGGCAGATCGCGCTGCAAACGATTGAGTACCAGGCCCAGGTTTTTGCCATCGGCGGCCAGAAAATCGTTGGGCAAGTCGGCTTTTTGCGGTGTGCGATAAAGGGTCTGGCGGCCAAAGTGCCATTCGCGGTACAGGCTGATTTTGGGCAGCATTTTGCCCAGATAGGTTATTTCGGGGTATTGCTCCGGGTCTTTGCGCTGGGCCAGAATGGAGCGATCCGGATCAATGTCTTCGCGTTGCAAAACGCGTTTGGTGCCGTTGACGCTCAAGGTTGGGCGACCCTGGTTAAAGTGGTAGCAGGTATCGGCCTGATTTGTTTCGGTGGAACCAGCATCGGCGCGGTCGATACGCTCATCGGTCAGTTCAAAGCGTTGCTGGGTTTCGGTGAAGGCGATCTGGTAGCGTAAATTTTGCGGCCCGGCCGGGTAGCTGATGATCGCTTCCAGCGATGCGACCGGTTTTTCTGTGCCGCCCTTCCATAGCCAGTCACTGATGCCGCCACCTTCGCTGATGGGTTTCAGAAACTGGTCGGGCGCATTGCGCAATAATTCCAGTGCTTCCAGCAAGTTGGATTTGCCCGTGCCATTTGGGCCAATAATCAGATTCAATGCGCCTAATTCGATGGGCTGTGATGCCGCGCCGTAGCTCAGGAAGTTTTCAAGCTTGATCGACTGGATTAACAGGGCTTGGGGCATTGGTGTCCTTTTGGGCAGATAGTTCCTGGGTGACTATTCTATTGTGCTTCAAGCCATTGTGGAAGAGGTGCGCTACAAAGCAAAAAGCCCGATTCAATTGAATCGGGCTTTCTACTGCAATGTTTGGTTGCGGGGACAGGATTTGAACCTGTGACCTTCGGGTTATGAGCCCGACGAGCTGCCAGACTGCTCCACCCCGCGTCTGAGATAAAGACTATAGCACGGTTTTTAAAAAACGCAAATAGATTCATGAGAAATTTATGAAATATCTGCGCTTTGTGTTGGTCAGTGTGCTTTGTGTTGATCGACTACCGCGTCCTTGATGTGGCAGCGCTGGCAGGTGGCGTAGTGCCAACTGGCGTTGGGGCGTACTATAAAGCCATGCTTTTTGCCACAAGTTAGACAAAGCCAATGTACTTGCTGGTCTGCATTCATGATAAACACCGTGTTGCGTGAAGATTGAAAAAGGATGGTTTCTCATAAAAACAAGGACTTGCGTTGCTTTGCTCATCCATAGGGTTAGATTATACAGATTTTCGTGAAAAATGCATTGCTCTGCGTCAATTTTTATTGGTGTGTGGAATGTTGGATTGGCGAAGGAATGGGTATGTTGCGCTGTTGCGACAGAGCGTATGGCGTGGTGGGGCGGGCTGGTTTGAGTGCTGGCGGGTATTTGCGCCACCTTCCGGGTTGGTGGCTGGGCCTGGCAGGCAGGCCCGTTGCCGGGCCTGCTGGTGTTTATTTATTGTGCTGCGGGTTCAGCGGTTCGCCGTTCGGGCCCAGGTTCGGGGCCTGATTGGGGGGAACAATGCCCTGGCCTTGTTGCGGGTTGGGTGGTGGCTGGAATTGCTGTGGCGATTGTGGCGGTTCCATCGGGGCATTGGGCTGTGGTGGTTGTGGTACTGGCAGCGCCGGGCCGGTCATGCGGCTGGCATTGTCGGGTTGAACTGGTGTGATGGCTTCCAGTTGGTTGCCTTTGGCTTCGGGCAGGTTGACACGTTTGAGTGCGCCGTTTTCTGACAGCATTACGTATTGGGCATGCACTTCCTTGAGCGATACGCCGGGGATGACTTCGCCACCCACCGCCATGGCGCGCGCCGGGCGGCCGTCTGCGACCACAATCGCGGCACCGTAAGTGCCGTCACGGCCTGCGATTACACCTTTTAATTGATAATTGCTGGTCGTGGCTTGCACCAGTTGGCCACCAAACAGGCGTGCGGCGTTTTCCAGCGGGACTTCTGCGCTTTGCGCCATCGGCGGCGCGGTTAGTGGCCGTGCCTGGGGATTTTTAAACAGGTGCATGAACCAGTAAGTGGCTGAGCCACACAGGGCAATAAAGAGCACAAAGCTGATTATCAGGGGCAAACGCTTTTTCATGACTTTCCTAAGCTATGGTTGGCGCGCTTAGCGCACCAATTGGTTCAATTCCATAATCGGCATTAACACCGCCAGCACAATCAGCAACACCACGACGCCCATGGCCAGAATCAGCAGCGGTTCCAGCATACCGGCCATCGACAGGGCGCGGCGTTCCAGATCGGCTTCCTGGGCCGCAGCGGCGCGGTCCAGCATGGCGGGTAGTTCG
>JBDLSU010000387.1:0-5905 GCA_039799405.1 Pseudomonadota bacterium
CTGGGCAACCTGGGTGATGTGGTTCGTGTTAAAGATGGTTATGCACGTAACTTTTTGATTCCACAAAAAATGGCTCGTCGCGCTACTACTTCGGCTGTGGCTGAATTTGAAGCCAAACGTGCTGAACTGGAAAAAGCCGCTGCTGCCAAATTGGCTGCTGCTCAAGGCCAGGGCGAAAAACTGGGTGGCATGACCATTCAGATCGCACAAAAAGCCGGTGTGGATGGCCGTTTGTTCGGTTCCGTCACCAACTTTGATATCGCTGAAGCCCTGTCCAAGCAAGGTTTCGCGGTGGAAAAAGCACAAATCCGCATGCCAGCCGGTCCTTTGAAGATCGTTGGCGACCATTCGGTAGCGGTTGCATTGCACACCGACGTGGTAGTCGAAGTGGTGGTTGCAGTATTGGGCGAACACGCCTAAGCTTCATCTCAACCACTTTTGTGTTGTTGCATTGAAGAACGCACTGTTTAAAAGCCGGGTTCGCCCGGCTTTTTTATCGTCTGTCTTATCATTTCGGGGCTGATGATGGCTAAACGTGAGTACAAGAAACGCGATTCAGGCAAATCCGGTTTTGGCGGTAATGACTATGGCCGTAACGATTACGGCCGTAACGATGAACCGGGTAATGACCAGCAAATGGATCAATTGCGCTTGCCGCCGCACTCAATCGAGGCCGAGCAATCGGTATTGGGTGGCTTGCTGCTGGATAATGCGGCATGGGACCGGATCGCCGATTTCATGCACGAAGAAGATTTTTACCGCTACGATCACCGCATCATTTTTCAACACATGGTGCGCCTGATCAATTCTGCCCGTCCGGCTGACGTGATTACGGTATTTGAATCGCTGACCTCGATCGGCAAGGCGGAAGAGGTGGGCGGTCTGGCCTATTTGAATGCGCTGGCACAAAACACGCCATCGGCAGCCAATATCCGTCGTTATGCCGAAATCGTGCGTGATCGCGGCATCTTGCGCAAATTAATTACCGTGGCCGATGAAATTTCGGGCCAGGCCTTTAATCCGCAGGGCAAGGAAGTGAAAGCCATGCTGGATGAGGCCGAATCGCGTATTTTTGCGATTGCCGAAGAAGGCGCACGCGGGGCGCAGGGCTTCCAGGCGATTCAGCCGCTGCTGACCCAGGTGGTGGAGCGCATTGATGAACTGTATAACCGCGATACCAGCAGCGACATTACTGGTGTGCCTACCGGCTTTATCGATCTGGACCGCATGACCTCGGGCTTGCAGCCGGGCGATTTGATTATCGTCGCCGGGCGTCCGTCGATGGGTAAAACCGCGTTTTCGATCAATATTGGTGAAAACGTGGCGATTGATTCCGGTTTGCCAGTGGCCGTGTTTTCCATGGAAATGGGTGGCGCGCAGTTGGCGATGCGTATGCTGGGTTCGGTTGGCAAACTCGATCAACAACGCTTGCGGATCGGCAAGCTGGAAGACGAAGACTGGCCGCGTCTGACCCATGCGATTCAAAAAATGAATAATGCGCAATTATTCATCGATGAAACCCCGGCCCTGAATTCGATTGAATTGCGCGCCCGTTCACGCCGCCTGGCGCGCCAGTGCGGCAAGCTCGGTTTGATTATTGTTGATTATTTGCAACTGATGGGTGCGAATACGCCGGGCGAAAACCGTGCGACCGAAATTTCGGAAATTTCACGCGGTTTGAAGGGCTTGGCCAAGGAATTAGGCTGTCCTGTCATTGCCTTGTCACAGTTGAACCGGACTTTGGAGCAAAGGCCGAACAAACGTCCGGTCATGTCGGACTTGCGCGAATCGGGCGCGATTGAGCAGGATGCTGACGTGATTCTGTTTATTTACCGCGATGAGGTATACAATCCTGATTCACCCGATAAAGGGACAGCCGAGATTATTATCGGCAAGCAACGTAATGGCCCGATTGGCGCTGTGCGTCTGACCTTCCTCGGTAAATACACCAAATTTGATAACTACACCGGTAACCTCGGTGTGTATGGTGGCGACTAAGATCAAACCGGATCAGATTATTTTCCTATTTTTGCTGTTGTTTTACCTCGTTTTTTGGACAATGAAGTTCCGCTTATATCATAGAGAGAGCGAATATGTTTGGAAGTTTGATGCCTAATGAAGGCAAATTTTTTGATTATTTTAACCAGCATGCAGCGTTGTGTGTCAAAGGGGCCAAAGAACTGGTGGCCCTGATGACCAATTTCGACGACCTTGATATCCGGGTACATGCGATTGAAACCATCGAAAAAGAGGCAGATAAAATCACCTATGCCACCATCGATACCCTGCATAAAACCTTTATTACCCCGCTGGACCGCGATGAAATCCACAAGCTGATCACCCGCATGGATGACATCCTCGACCTGATGGAAGATGCGGCGCAAACCGTATCGCTGTATGACATCCAGGTCATCACCCCGGAAGCCAAACGCCTGGCCGAATTGTGCCTGGCCTGTGCCGAAAAAGTCCAGGCCGCTGTTGCCTTGCTGCACAATATGGACAATTCACGCCAGATGCTGGCCTTGTGCGTCGAAATCGACCGCCTCGAATCGGACGCCGACCATGTGATGCGCGCTGCGCTATCCAAACTGTTCCGCGATGAGCCGGATGTGCGCAACCTGATCAAACTCAAGGCGATTTACGAAATTCTGGAAACCGTGACTGATCGCTGCGAAGACGTGGCCGTGATTATTGAAGGTATTGTGGTGGAAAATGCCTGATCTTACTTTCCTGCCATCTTTCTTCCTTCTTTAAGAGCGAGTTCTTGTCATGCATACAATGCAAATCGGTATCTATGTACTGATATTATTGATCGGTCTGGCCTTGCTGTTTGACTTCATGAATGGTTTTCATGATGCAGCCAATGCGATTGCCACTGTGGTCTCGACCGGGGTGCTCAAACCACAAGCTGCGGTGGCGATGGCGGCGTTGTTCAATTTTATTGCCGTGGCGGTGTTTCCACTGACGGTGGCCGCTACCGTTGGCAAAGGGCTGATTGACCCCGGGGTGATTGATCAACATGTGGTGTTCGGGGCGCTGGTGGGGGCCATCTTCTGGAATGTGGTGACCTGGTACTACGGTATTCCGTCTTCCTCCTCGCACGCCCTGATCGGTGGTCTGGTCGGCGCTGCGGTGGCCAAAGCCGGGGTCGGGTCGCTCAAATTGGCCAGCCTGGGTAAAACCGTGGCCTTTATTGTGATCTCGCCGACGCTCGGGTTTTTGTTTGGCTCGATTCTGGTGGTGCTGGTGTCGTGGATTTTTGTACGCTCGTCGCCCAGCCGGGTCGATAAATGGTTTCGGCGGCTGCAACTGGTATCGGCATCGTTGTATAGCTTGGGACATGGCGGTAACGATGCGCAAAAAACCATCGGCATTATCTGGATGTTGCTGTTGGCCAGTGGCCATATGAGCAGCAAAGACCAGTTGCCGACCTGGGTGGTGGTGTCGTGCTATACCGCAATTAGCCTGGGCACCTTGTTTGGTGGCTGGCGTATCGTAAAAACCATGGGTCAGCGCATTACCAAGTTAAAGCCAGTGGGCGGCTTTTGCGCAGAAACCGGGGGAGCCATCACGCTGTTCATGGCGACGGCAATGGGTATCCCGGTTTCTACCACCCATACCATTACCGGTGCCATCGTCGGGGTCGGTTCGGTGCGCCGAGCCAATGCCGTGCGCTGGGGGGTAGCGGGCGGGATTGTCTGGGCCTGGATTCTGACTATTCCAGCCTCGGCTTTTGTGGCGGCGGTATTTTGGTGGATTGGCATGCAGTGCTTCTGATTGTTCACCGCTTCAAGTGCGGGGTAGCCGGATTTCAACCCGGGTACCCTGACCCAACTGGCTGCTGATACTGATTTTGCCACCCAGGCGTTGCGTAATCTGGTTGTAAGACACATGCAAACCCAGGCCAACATGGTGTTGAATCCCGCTCTTGGTGGTAAAAAACGGGTCAAATACTTTGGGCAAATCGGCCGGGGCAATGCCAACGCCATTGTCGCTGATGCTGATCAAGGCCCATTCGGCATCCAGCACGTCGGCCGTGATCAGCAAGCTGCCCTGTCGGCCATCATCAAAGGCGTGGTCAAACACATTCACCAATATCCTGGTCAGGGCCTCGGTCAGGGCTTCGGGGACCACCCTCAGGCTCAAATCCGGCCCCACCTCAAGCTGCAACTGGCAACCACTCTGGTCCAGCGGTGTTTGCAGCAGTGCCAATACTTCCGGCAAATACTCGGCCAGCTTCACCTGCACCGGATAATCGTTGCCCGCCTGCACCGAAATCGATTTGAATACCTTGATCAATTCGGCGGCGCGGGTGGCCGCATGCAGGGCCAGTTCACAATATTCGATCCCTTCTTTGGTGCTGGCGCTCAGGATTGATTTGTTCAGGCGGCCACTGCTGCTGGCATCTTGCAGCGTGTGCCAGGCATCGGCGGTACCTGAAATGGCGGTCAGGGTGGTGCCCAGCGGGGTGTTGATCTCGTGTGCAATGCCCGCTACCAGACCACCGAGTGAGGCCATTTTTTCTTTTTGCACCAGTTGCGCCTGGGCTTCGCGCAGGGCCGCGATGGCAGTGGCATTGGCCATGGCGATGGCACCATAGGCGCACAAGGTGCGAAAGATCAGGCATTCGCGTTCACCATAGGCATGGATCTGATCAGACTGAATCGACATTACCCCCAGTACCTGTTCGCCCACAATCAGCGGCGCAAACAGGGCGCTGTGCATTTTGCGGGTGCCGGGAATGTGATTGGCATCGTCCAGCTTATCAAAATTGAGCAATAATTCCTGGCGTTCGCGTACTACCCGTGCTGCCGTCGAAGTCGGGGAATCGAGTGCAATATTACGCATTTGCATTGGCTGCTCGCCCTCGCGTCCGAACACCGCTTCCAGCAAGGTGCCTGCGCTATTGATGCGGTAAATGGTCATGGTGGGTGCATTTAATAGACCACCGACGTACAGGTAGAGTGACTGGAATACGATGTCGGCTTCCAGATTGGCGGTAATTTCGCGTCCGATATCGCCCAACAGGAGCAAAGTATCCACCGACAGCGACAAGCTGGCATTGGCCGCCACCAGTTCGCTTTGTTTCTGGCGTAATTCACGGGTTGCTGCTTGCACCTGTTGCTCCAGCAACAGTTGGCGCTGGCGTAAATAGCGGGTGCGTAACTGCACCAGCGCCACGATCAGGCCGAGCAGGGCCAGTAGCAGCAGCAAGCCAAACCAGATGCTTTGCCACCAGGCTGGCAATACCTGCAGGTGCAAGGCCAGTTCTTGCTTGCTGAAAACCCCCATGCGATTGCTGCCGCGTATTTGTAGCGTATACCGGCCCGGCCACAAATTGCCGTAGTTGGCGCTGCGGTGATCGGCATCGGCCTCAATCCACTCCTTGTCATAGCCCTGCAGCCGGTACTGATAGCGGTTTTTGCGCGGTTCGGCCAAGTCCAGGGCGGCAAATTCCAGGGTGATGGTGCGCTGCTGCGGACTCAGGGTCAGCTTGCTGCCGGGTTGCAACAGAGAGCCGGGTGCTTGTACCTGACCATTAATTTTCAGTTCGGTAATCACCAGTGCCGGAGCGTAGTCATAGTTGGCCAGCCGGGCCGGATCGATAATCGCCAGCCCCTGCGCTCCGCCATACAATAGCAAGCCATCACGGGTTTGCGCATACGAGCCAAGCCAACTGGCACCGATATCCATGCCATCCACGCGGCTGATTGGCCGCATTTGCATGCGCTGCGGGTCAAGCATGATCTCTTTGGTCCAGATCCGGCCAGCCCGGTCTTGTTGAATATTGCCGCCAATCGCCTTGCCCGCTTGCCCCACCAGGCTGCTGATATCTTCAAACAGGGCTTGCTTGCCATCCCAGCTTGTCAGTCTGAGCAAACCCTTGTCGGTCGAAATCCAGAGC
>JBDLSU010000388.1:0-5424 GCA_039799405.1 Pseudomonadota bacterium
GAAATCGTCGGCATGGCCGGGGTTTCCGGCAATGGTCAGGCCGAATTGCTGGCCGCCTTGTCGGGTGAAGACACCCGCGCTGCCAGGGGCGCGATTCAATTATGCGGCCAGGCCGTGGGCGATTGCGGCCCGGTGCAACGGCGTAATCTGGGTCTGGGTTTTGTGCCGGAAGAACGGCTGGGGCGTGGCACGGTGCCGGATTTGTCATTGGCTGAAAATATCTTGCTGTCGCACCAGTCCAGCGCCACCCTGCAGCAGGGCATGGTCAAGCGCGGTGCGCTGGCAGCCATTGCCAGCCAGATTATCGAACGCTTTAAAGTGAAGGCCGGTGGCCCGCAAGCGCTGGCGCGCAGTTTGTCCGGCGGTAATTTGCAAAAGTATATTGTCGGGCGCGAAGTGCTGCGCGAACCCAAAGTGTTGATTGTGGCGCAACCGACCTGGGGCGTGGATGTGGGCGCAGCGGCGCAAATTCGCGCAGAACTGCTGGCACTACGCGATGCCGGTTGCGCCTTGTTGGTAATTTCCGAGGAGTTGGACGAATTGTTTGAAATTTCTGACCGCCTGCTGGTGATTGCCAAGGGCAGGGTATCGCCATCGTTGGCACGGCGTGATGCCAATGTCGATTTGATTGGTTTGTGGATGAGTGGCTTGTGGCAGGACGGTAATCCGGCCGCTGCAACCGGCACAACAGCAGAGGTGGCCCATGCTTAAACTACAGGCACGCGCGACGCCATCGCAATTAATGTCCTGGTGTTCGCCCTTGCTGGCGCTGGGATTGACGGTGCTGGCCGGGGTGATACTCTTCATCGCACTGGGCAAATCGCCACTGGCTGGTTTGTCGGTGTTTTTTTGGGAGCCGATCAAGGATGCGCGCGGCTGGTCGGAACTGGGCGTCAAGATTGCGCCGCTGTTGACGGTGGCAGTGGGCCTTGCGATTTGCTTTCGCGCCAATGTATTCAATATCGGGGCCGAAGGGCAGTTGGTAATGGGCGCTTTGAGCGGTGGCGCGCTGGCCTTGCTGCTGGAGCCGCATTACCAGGGCGGGCCACTGATGCTGACACTGGTATTGCTGGCCGGTATGGCTGGCGGCATGGCTTGGGCTGCGATTACCGCGTTTTTGCGCGACCGCTTTAACGCCAATGAAATTTTGGTCTCGCTGATGCTGGTGTATATCGCCCAATTGCTGTTGCAGTATCTGGTGCATGGCGTATTGAAAGACCCGGCAGGCTATAACTTTCCGCAATCCAAAATGCTGGACGATGCCTGGTTGCTGCCGATTATGCTGTCCGGCACTCGTCTCCACCTCGGTTTGCCGCTGGCTTTGCTGGCGGCCTTGCTGGGTTGGATTTTTTTGAGCAAAAGCTTTGCCGGATTCCGCTTGCAAGTCGGCGGTATGGCACCCTTGGCGGCACGGTATGCCGGGTTTTCCAGCCGAAAATCACTCTGGACTTCCTTGTTGGTCAGTGGCGCACTGGCCGGGCTGGCAGGCGTGTGCGAAGTGCTTGGCCCGGTCGGGCAATTGACGCCTTCCATTTCACCTGGTTATGGCTTTGCCGCGATTATTGTGGCTTACGTGGGGCGCTTGCATCCGGTTGGGGTGATTTTTTCCAGCTTTGTGATGGCACTGTTTTACATCGGCGGCGAACTGTCGCAATCCCGCCTCGGCATGCCGTCTGCCATTACCGGGGTGTTTCAGGGCATTTTATTGTTTTCCCTGTTGACCTGTGATGTCTTGATTCATTACCAAATTCGCTGGAGCAAATCGCATGGATAGTTTGCCATTATTGATCGCGGCCGCCATGAATGCCGGAACGCCGCTAATGCTGGCGGCGCTCGGTTTATTGATCAATGAAAAAGCCGGGGTGGTCAATCTGGGTGCAGAAGGCATGATGCTGGTGGCGGCGATTGTCGGCTTTGCGGTATCGGTACAAAGCGGTAGCGTGGCGCTCGGCTTTGTGGCGGGGGCGCTGGCTGGCATGGTGTTGGCTGGCTTTTTTGCCTGGCTCACGGTGTGGCTGGGCACCAATCAATATGCCACCGGTTTGGCCTTGTCGTTGTTCGGCGCGGGTGCATCGGCCTATATTGGGATTCAGTTTGTCGGGCGCAGTTTGCAAAATGTGCATGCCGGGATTCCTTTTTTGCGTGATATTCCCTTCATCGGCCCGGCGCTGTTTCGCCAGCACTGGATGGTGTATTTCAGCCTGGCCCTGTGTTTTGCTTTGCTGTGGTTTATCCAGCGCACCCGCGCCGGGTTGATTTTGCGCGCGGTGGGCGAATCCCCGGCCTCCAGCCATGCGCTGGGCTACCCGGTGCGGCGCATTCGTCTGATGGCTTTGTTGTTCGGTGGCTTGTGCTGCGGTTTGGCCGGGGCTTACCTTTCTTGCGTGTATACCCCACTGTGGGTGGAAGGCATGGTAGCGGGGCGCGGCTGGATTGCGCTGGCACTCACCACCTTTGCCACCTGGCGTCCGGTGCGGGTGATGGCGGGTGCGTATTTGTTTGGTCTGGTCACCATTCTCGGCTTTCACGCCCAGGGGCTGGGGGTGCCGGTGGCCTCGCAATTGCTGGCGATGTTGCCTTACATTGCCACGATTGTGGTGCTGGTACTGATTTCACGCAATGCCAATGAAATCAAACTGAATATGCCCGCCTCGCTCGGAAAAAATTTCAACCCGCATGGTTAGCCGGGGTTAATGTGGAACTGCGCCAATTACGCTATTTTCTGGCGATTGTTGATCATGGCAGCGTCAGCAAGGCAGCGCTGAGTCTGTTCATTGCGCAGTCGGCCTTAAGCCAGCAAATTGCCAAGCTGGAAGAAGAACTGGGCACCACTTTGCTACAGCGTAGTTCCAAGGGCGTGCGCGTCACCGAAAGCGGGCTGGCGTTTTACGAACATGCGCAAATCATTTTGCAGCAGGTGATTAATTCGCGCAGCGTGGTAGCGCGCCCACAGTCCGATAGCCCCAGCGGCACGGTGTCGCTGGGTTTGCCGCAAAGTGTGTCGTCAGTACTGGCGTTGCCACTGTTATTGGCGGCGAAACGCTATTTGCCGCGCATTGTGTTGCAAATGAATGATGATTTGACCGACCATGTGCTGGAGCAATTGCGTCAGGGCAAATTTACCTTGGCGATGCTGTATGACTACGGGCAATTAAATGAATTTGCCCGCAAAAATGTGATTCGCGAAAAAATGTATCTGGTCTGGGCCACGACGGATACCCGGCGCAGTCAGGATAGTCAGATCAGCCTGTCGCAAATCCAGCGCCTGCCCCTGGTATTACCCTCGTCCCAGTACGGTGTCAGAAAGCATCTGGAACGGGCGGCGGCACAAAACGGCCATGTGTTTGAAAACATTACCAGTGAAATCAATTCGCTCAACATCATGAAAAGTGCGATTCTGGCCGAATTTGGCGCGGGCATTTTTCCCTTGTCCGCCGTTACCATGGAATTAGCGGCCGGAAAAATGGTGGCGCAAGAAATTGTTGAACCGCATATCGAACGCACCATTGCCTTGTGTGCCTCGCGCAATGTGTTGATGACGGCGGCCAACCGCGCCGTTTCCAAGCTGGTGGTGCATGCGGTGCGCCATTTGTGCAAGCAGGGCGAATGGCCCGGGGTGGAACCGATTTATCACCACAATGTCAGCCTGGGCGAATAGCGCCCGCCTGAATACTTCGTTTTAACTAGAAACCAATCATGAAAAAGACCAATCATCAAGCCAACCGGCAAGCCATCATGCAACGCCGCAAAAAACTGGAAAAACGGGTCAAAGTCTTGCAACAAGCTCGCAAGGTAGAAGAACTGGTAGAAACCGCCGTCGAAAAAGCGGTGTATACCACCGTCAAAGCGCCAAGCAAGGTGGTAGGCGAAATGGTGGGGGAAACCAAGGCCATTTTGCAAGATAGCGGCGAAATGAAAGTGGGCTATGGCATGGTGAGCGGGGTACTGGCGTTTGCGCTCGGTTTTTTATGCTTGCTGGGCGTGTTTGCGTTTTTGTACCCGCAATACCTGACCACGCCGCAATTGCGCAAGGAATATTCGGTGCCGGTGCTGCGCCAGGTTTTGTTCTATAGCTTGCTGCTGTCGGGTGTGCTGTCGTTTGCCAATGTAATACTGGGCAAAAGTCGCGGTTTGAATCTGGCGGCCTTGTGTTTTGTGCTGCTGGCAGTCGCCCTGGGTGGCTCAAATATCCCGGTGAAAGACTTCCCCGACCATACCCCTTACATCGGGCTGGACTGGTTTATTCTGGATTTGCTGGGTTCCACCCTGATTTTTGTGCTGATCGAAAAACTGTTCCCGCTGTACAAAGGCCAGACCGTGTTCCGCAAGGAATGGCAGACCGATATGGCACATTTCGTCATGAATCACTTTATCGTCGGCTTGATTTTGCTGACCGTCAACTTCCTGATTCACAAGGTATTTGGCTGGATGGTGCGCGATGGCTTCCAGGGCATGATTCAGGCTATCCCCTTCGTGGCGCAATTGCTGCTGTGCATTCTGGTGGCCGATTTCATGCAGTACTGGACCCACCGCGCCTACCACGAAGTACCTTTCCTGTGGCGCTTCCATGCCGTCCACCACAGCGCCAAAACCATGGACTGGCTGGCCGGTTCGCGCCAGCATGTGCTGGAATTGATCTTTACCCGGGTCGCGGTGCTGGGGCCGCTGTATGTGTTTGGCTTTGAAAAATCGGTAATGGATGCCTACATCATTGTGGTTGGCTTCCAGGCGGTATTCAACCACGCCAACGTGCATTTGCCCTGGGGGCCGCTCAAGTATCTGGTGGTGACCCCGGATTTCCACCACTGGCACCATTCATCCGACAAGGTGGCGCTGGATAAAAACTATGCGGCGCATTTTGCGTTTCTGGATTATTTGTTGGGTACTGCGGTTAAAACCAAGCAGAAATTTCCGGATCAATATGGCGTGGTGGGGGACTATATGCCGGATGGCTTTGTCAAGCAGCAGTTGTTTCCATTCCGGAAGCAGCCTTGAGGGCTGCCTCATCCCATCAAATCGCACGCGGCTTTCCGACAAATAAACCAGCATGAAGGTGTTTTGCTACTTTCAGATTCGGATGGCCCAGTGGGAAGCGGTATCAGCCTCAAGCGTATGTACTGATCCGGCGGCGCAGCGATCAGTGCCTGTTGTGCGATTTTTTGCGACATTATTTAGTCTAATGAAATTAAATTATTACCTCGTATCACATTGTTGGTAATGTATAATGCCGCAACCGATGCGGCTGAAAAGCCGTGTCTTCTAGCAAACAGTAACATTTTGTTTTTGGGAAAAGTGGGCAATGGCAGGACATTCATTACTCAATCAAATTCGCTCAAAGAGTGAGGCACTGACAATAGGTGGTGAAATATACAATATTGTTTTAACCTATAACAAGGCAGGGCAATCGCATCAAATTGCAATCGG
>JBDLSU010000389.1:0-5982 GCA_039799405.1 Pseudomonadota bacterium
CGATTGGACTGGAAAAAGCCAGCAATCCGTTTTTACGCTGCGACCAGGAAGCAATTAATGTCCGCCTGATACAAGCCGGGCGCTTGCCAGATGGCAAGAACCCGGTTCAAACATTTGCTGCATTGCGCGACTGGAAAAACAACTATCGCTAAAAGACGTCAATTGCAGGCCGGTTTAAAACTCAATACCGGTCTGGGGCGGGATGGCGCGATTCGGAAACGGATGCTTGACCGCACGCATTTCTGTAACCAGATCAGCAAAATCGATCAATTCAAATGGTGCGTAACGCCCGGTCATGACGATATGCACATCGCGGCGGCGGCGGCGCAAAGTTTGCATCACCACATCCAGATTCAGGTATTGATGCTTTAACAAAAGATTAATATCATCCAGAATCACCATGCCATAGGATGGATCTTCGATCATGCGCTTGGCTTCCGACCAGGCGTAATTGACATTGGCGATATCGATGTGACGGTCTTTGCTTTGCCAACTGCATTCGGTACCGCAAATCTGAAAGTCACACAATGGGTGTTGCCCCATGCTCTGGTACTCGGCACTGGTAGCCGAACCGCCGCAAAATTGCACCACACCCAATTTCATATTCTGGGTCAAAGCCCGCATTCCCATGCCAAATGCAGCACTGGACTTACCTTTGCCTGTACCAGTAAAAACCAGCAGTAAGCCGTGTACATCTTCGGCTGCCTGGTTTGGTTGTGCCAGCTCTTTGCCTAATCTCCGTTGTTGTAATTCGATGTCCGCTTTCATCTCTTTTCCTTATCTCCCAGACAGTTCTGACTCCGGGGAAAAATTTCCACCGGGCATAATGATAGCACATTGCTCACAAATTGTATCTATCCACCAACAACACAAATTGCAGTTACCCAAGTAACGGGTTTGTCAAGTAGCAATTTGAGCGATCATTCTACATCACTTTTTATGATGCACAGTAAAGTTGTGAATAAATATGCACAAACAATCAAGTTACGCCATGGATTTTCACACCCGACAACCAGGTATTGAAATCAAAACAGTGGCAAAAGCCAAACAAAACAACAGCATTCAGCGCATCAAGAACAGCCCGGCAACATCAAGCAGGTTAACCCGGCCTGCAGTCGTAAAAACAGCAGACGAAAAACTAAAAATGCGGTAGGCTTCTCAATAATCAGTTAAATTCGCCCATGGTTCTGGCCTGGGTCAAACCGCCGCACGAGAGTGAAGATGAGACCTGGCTTTTCCATCATTCCGGAGCATGACACCGCCCAATCGCTACGGGTGCGGCGCTTTTTGGTGGGCACCATCAGCTATTTGCTGATCTACCTGCAAGCCCTGATGTGCTGGTGGTTTGATTACGTCAGCACGCCGGTACTCCTCACCTATACCGGGCTATTGCTGCTGGTTAATTTCGTGTTCTATACCTTGCTGCGCAGTGGCTGGAATTTGCGCTGTGCCGATCCCAGCCTGACGCTGCCACAACTGGTGGTGGGGGTGAGTACCGGCTTTTTTATCATGTATTTTTCACACCAGGCGCGAATTATTTTTGGTCTGATGGCGTTACCGGTATTCTTATTTGGCATATTCCGGTTCCGCCAGCGCGATTTTTACCTACTGACCGGATTCACCATGGTTGGCTACACCGCTTTAATACTATTGCTGCAGGCCAATTACCCCGAAGAAGTTCATATGCAGTTGGCCATGATGATCGGCTTTGCCATGTGCCTGATGTTTTTTCAGATGAGCAAACTATCTGGCTATATTGCCCATATGCGGCAAAAAATCTCGGAAAAAAACCGCGAACTGGAACGGCGTAATCATGATCTGATTGAACGCAGCGAACAATTGCAACTGGCCCATGCCGAAGTGGCTCAGACCCTGAGCAGCCTGCGGATGGCGCAAGAAGAATTGATCCGCAAAGAAAAACTGGCGGCACTGGGCGCGCTGGTAGCGGGTGTGGCACATGAAATCAACACCCCGATTGGCAATAGTCTGGTAGTCGTCAGTCTGCTGGATCAACAAACCCGCAACTTGCAACAAGCCATGCAGCCACCGCATCAGCCATCTCAAATCATGCTGGACAATTATTTGCTGGATGCACATAGCACCTGCGAGATCTTACAAAACAATTTGCAACGTGCCGCCGATCTGGTAACCAGCTTCAAACAGGTGGCCACCGACCAAACCAGTTCACAGCGCCGCAGCTTTGATCTGGCCGAACTGGTGGCCGAACTTAAACTCATGCTGCCACCGCAGGCCAATGCGGTTGAACTGGAATTCCGGATTGATCCGGCACTGGAGCTGGAAAGCTACCCTGGCCCCCTGGGCCAGGCCATGAATCATTTGCTAAACAATGCATTTTTGCACGCTTTTGACGGCCCGGGACGCCACCCCGCCCAAATCGACCGCATCTGCATCAGCGCCCGCGCACTCGATCCGGACTGGATCGAATTGGTCGTCCAGGACAATGGTGCAGGCATCGCCCGCGAAAATCTGCCACGTATTTTTGACCCCTTCTTTACTACCCGGTTTGGCACCGGCAGCTCCGGACTGGGGCTCAATATTACCCACAACATTGTGACTGAAGTATTGGGTGGACGCATTGATGCCCAAAGTGATATGGGCCAAGGTAGCCGCTTTGTGCTGCATCTGCCCAAACGGGCACCACAACGCCAGCCCGCCGGCCATACCCTGTAGAGCAAGGGCACGCCGTACCCGGAACGACCGCGTGTCCGCTACCTGACACCGCAAATCCCCCCCCTGCAGGGGCACGCGATGCCGTGCCCTGATGCGGCCCCAGCCTTGCGCACAATGACCGAACGATAAAAAAGGGCGGAAAGGTTTGCACCAATCCGCCCAAGAACACCACTACAGCCTTTACTGCACTACCACTTCACTACAAAAACCACTTATTTCAAACCCACTGGCAAGTCCGGATATTCCTGGCTCAGGGCGTAGCGGGTGCCGTTGACGGTAATCACATACGCTTGTGGGCCGGAAATCGGCAAGCGGTAGTTGAGCGTCAGCGCTACCGATGCGCCCGGAGCCAGGCTTTGCCACGCTGGCAGGGTGAACTGGGCGTGGTTGAAAGTGGCTTTGAAGCCGCCGATGTTGTTCACGCCGTTGTAACCTGCCTTGGTCACTTTCAAGCCGAAGCCGGATTGATCACTCATATCGGTCGGGGCGGAGACCGGATAATCGAATTCCACCACGCTGCCACCAGGAATGGTAACGCTGGAATTGTTTTTCACGGTCATGACCGGGTTGATCGGGTAATTGGAATCGCCCAGTTTCCAGCCACCCAGTGTGATCGATACATTGGCACTGGAACCCGGGATCACGCTTTCGGCGCGTTTGTTACCATACGGTGCAGCACCCTTGAACTTGTTGTGCAAGATGTTGGTCAGGGTCTGGCCCATGAAGTACTCGCCCTTGCCACCATTGCGGGCGGCATCCAAGGCGTAGTCCCCGGCCATTTCCCAGATCATGGCACCGCCCAGATTGTTATCCACGATGTATTGCGCCTTGGCCGTCATCGAGGTTTCATTTTCAATCGAGATGAAGACCTTGCGTGCATCGTTCCACAACCACGGTGCCGCCATGGTGGCGCTGTAATGGGACGCATAGCTGCCAGTGATGGTTTTCTCGGTCACTTTATAAGCATCCAGATACGACCCCGGAATGCCTTTCGACAGATTCATCGCATGCCACAAGGGGTTGCCGCCACCAGGCAAGGGTTTGCCATTTTTGTCAAGATCGTACCAGACGTTATCGATACCGATGGCACCCTTGCCGCAGGTTTTTACGCCCGCACACAAGATCGTGTCGTTCACCTCGGCGGTAGTACCCCACAGACCATTGGTGCCGCCGGTGACATCGCGCCAGCCACGGGTGTAATACGGCACGCCGATCACAATGCGGCCCGCTTGCAATGCGCCACGGTAGTAACGATGCGCCCAGTCCACATTCAGGTAGCCGATGTTCTGGTAGGAATAGGCATTGCCAGCGCGCAGTTCGCCATCATTGCCATCATCAAACAAGGCGGCATTGGGGCCAACAAACTTGTTCCAGCCGCCGTGCAAGTCATAGCTCATCAGATTGGCGTAATCCAGATGCTGCAAGCCGGACAGGTTTTCTTCACCACGCAATACCCAGCCAGAAGCCGAACCGGCAATCGTCAGCAGATAGTACTTTTTGTCGGCCACGGCAGCGGCGTCGAGTTTGTCACGTGCAACCTTGAGCAACACGTTATAACTCTTCATCAAACCTGCCAGGCGCGGCTTGGAAATGGCAAAGTCGTTCGGATTGCCTGCTTCATTATTGGTGGTCGGATGCTCGTAATCGATATCGATACCATCGAAGAACGGATATTTACGCAAGAAGGCCACAAATGAATCGGACAGTGCATTAATGCCAGCCGTATTGACCGAACCATCGGCGTTGGTGGTGGCGGTATAGAAGCCGGTCGATTCAGCCCAACCACCAACCGAAATCATCACCTTCACACCCGGATATTTCTTTTTGTACTGCGCCAGCAAATTGAAATGACCTTTGTAGGGCAAGGCCGGATCCATCGCTGCGCCAGCAACATTGGGCCAGGTCAACCCGGTATGGGGATTATTTGCTTCACTGCCAATTGAGATTTTGGAGGTAGCTTGATCGACGCCAGCAAAGGCGTAATTGATATGGGTGATTTTATCCCATGGCAGATTGTTGACCAGATAGCTGGGGCTGCCATCGACACCGGTACGCCAACTGGTGAAATAGCCGACGATGCGACGGTTCATGCCATTGGGTAGCACTTCGCGGCCATTGCTGTCGTACACGCCGCAATACGGTACACCTGCCACGCTGGACATCAGGCCATCCGGACGGCAGGCGACCGGGGTTGGAGTCGGAGTAGGCGTTGGCGTTGGTGTGGGCGTCGGGGTTGGCGTTGGCGTCGGGGTTGGTGTAGGCGTTGGTGTCGGAGTTGGGGTCGGCGTAGTGCCACCGCAAGAAGAATTGCTCACGCTGCTCCAGGCCTGGGTCCAGGCCCAGCCCGCACCCGGCTCGTAAGCGGCATTGCCGGACGAGCACCAGCCCGCCACGGTACAGCTATACACGCCGCCCTTGTTGCTGACCACATCACCAGCCTTGTAAGTAGCGCCTGCCACATACGGGTTACAAGTCGGTGTGGGCGTCGGTGTGGGCGTGCCTGTTGGCGTGGGGGTTGGTGTGGGAGTTGGTGTGGGGGTTGGCACCGGGGTCGGCGTGGGCGTGCCACTGGTCAAAGCCCAGGGGCCGTAGGGGTCATTCGCGTTGGGCACATTGCCCTGGGTCCACCATTTGGCGGTATAGGTCGCACCGCCATAAGTGGCGCATTGACCACCAGTGTAGACGGTAGCACTATTCCATTCGCTACAACTGGCGGCCGCCTGCTTCAGCCGTTGCGGGCTATTTTCGGCAGTGGTGGTGCTATTGCCACCACCACAGGCCACCAGGGCGGCACTGATCATGCTGATCAACAGGGTATTTTGACTTTGAAGTTTCACGTTATCTCCTCTATGGTCGTGAAGTTTTTATTAATTAAGTACTGCTGGCAAGGCATTGATCCGCTACTTCAATACGACGTTCCAGTTATCCTGAACGCATTTCACATAATTACCCGCTTGCAAGGCGCTATACGGCGTCTGATAGCTGACCAGTTGGCACTTGTAGTCGCCGCCGTTTCTCCAGTCTTTTTCCCAATAAATGTTGTAGGCGGCCGAGCTGGAAGGTCCAAAGCGTTGCATGGTGGCGCAAGAGAGTTGCTCTTTGCTGTAATCCCACGCCAGATCGGCAGCAAATTGTTTGAAATAGTCGATGCGGTTTTGCGCCGCCTTGGCCTCAGAGCCACTGCCACATTCGGCGTTGATAATCATGATGGTGGTGGCAAAGTTATTGCCCGCACCGGCGGCGGTGTCGGCCGCATTCGGCACCCAGGTGCCATCAATGACATGCAGCATG
>JBDLSU010000390.1:0-4693 GCA_039799405.1 Pseudomonadota bacterium
GCATGCCGTGTTGGCGCAATTGCAGTATGCCGCCAGCAGCGAGCAACAACATGCGCTGTGGCTGAACCAGCAAATTGCTGTGCTATCGGATGAAAAGACCGCGTATTTTGATGTCCCCGCAGGCGAACATACCCTGCACCTGGAGAGCAGCGGCCCGTTTTTGGCGCGGCTATTGCAGCGCGAGGGTGAGCCGTATCAGCCCGGCAGCGATTACCGCTTTGCCAAACTCAATGCCGGGCTGGATTTTGCCCGAATTCAACCCGGCCCGGGCGCAGCCACAAATAGTGCGCCAGCCGCCAGCCCCTGGGCCTTGCCGCAACCGGCTATTTCGCAAGCAGCGCACCATTTGCGGACAGAAGGCGCTACCGGTGCCGCCGCCGCGCTTCAGGTGGCAAACCGGCTGCAACAAGACAACCGCTACCGCGAAGGAGCCAGCGGTGCCGCCGCCCTGCTGCAGCAAGCCGCCAGCCAGCGACCTGACGATCAGGCGCTGCGCCAGGAAGCACGCGAATTTGCCGCCCGCCTGGTGTGGCAGGATTTACTGCCGCTCGACAATCCGGCCAGGGCCAGCGCAGAGCCACCCGCCAGCGCGGCAGCAGGAGCAGTAGCAGGAGCAGCAGCCAACCCGCCCCCGGCGCGGCTAGCCTGGTATACCCGGCCACGGTTGCGTGCAATCGATGCCGCACCCTGGGGCCAGGTCTATGCCACGCAGCAGCAAGATGGTTTGCTGGCGGGCTTACACAGCGGGCGCTTTTTTGCGCTCGACAGCAGCCCGCAGCACTATCTGTTGCCCCCGCGCAGCAATGCCAGCAGCTTGCATCTGGCGCTGGAAGGCGCGCAGCCGGGCGAGCGCATCTGGCTGCAACTGGACCAACAAGCGCCGCTGGAATTCAAAGTCGGCGCGCCTGTTGCGGCCAAGCTATTGCACAGCGACCCGGCCCTGCTCGGCTTGCAAATGCAGCAATGGCGCTATGGCGAGTCGGGTGGCACCACCCTGGACGCCGCCTTCAGCCGCCAGCACCTGCCAGCGCAACTGGTTGCCGCCAGCAGCATCGAACTCCCCCTGCCTGCGCATATTGGCCGTGTCAAATTGTGGCGCGAGCTTCCCGGCCCAGCCGATACGGCCACCAGCAGCGCGGACGCCACCAGCAACGCGCCCTGGGTAGCCCTCAAACTGCGCATGGCACAACCGTTTGCCTTATCCGAAACCGCACTGCTGGGTTTGCTTGAGCAACAGCCGCCCGAAGGCGCTGCCAGCCTGCTGCGCGCCATGGGCAAGGTGCCGGACAGCAGCGCGCCACAGCAACACCAGGCGCAACTGGCGAGCCAATTGCAGCCACTGCTGCGCTTCATTGGCAGCGAATTCAATTTACTCAGCCATGGCATCAGCGCCCCCACACCCGCCGCCAGCAAACCAGGCGAGGGCCACGCGCTGGCGCAACAAGCCAAGCACGCGCGCCAACTGGCGCAGCAAGAACAATGGCTACCAGCGCTGGAGCAATGGGCCAGCGTCAACCGGAGTGCGCATCCGGAACTGCGCGACGAAGCCGAACGCGGCCAAATCCAGGCCTTGCTGGCACTGGGTGAAACCTGGCTGGCCGAACAAAAGCTCAAGCAGCGCCTGCTGTTTGCCAGCCGCAGCAGTGCGCGCCAGCAGGCGGTAGAACAATTGAGCCAACTGTACCGCAGCAATTTCGACTGGCGCAGCGATCTGCAACTGCGTTGCGCCGCCTTCATGCGCCTGCAAGACAACGCCAGCCTGCGCGCGCTGGCCTTGTCGCTGCTGGAAAATGATCACGCCGGGCTGGCCCTGAACGCAGCCCTGCTATTGCCCGAAAAAGAACGCACAGCCGAGGTGCAAGCGCTGATGCTGCGCACCGCCCTGCAAAAAAACTGGCAGCAATTATTTGAACGCCTGCTGGCCGAACTGCCCGGCAATGCCGAACGCGAACTGTGGCAGGGGCAGCGCCACGCCAGCCTGGGTGAGTGGCAACCAGCGGCCACATCGTTTGCGATTAGCAGCAAACTGGGTGCCTCCAGCCTGGCACAAGATTTATCCCGGCATTTGGCCAGCGGCCTGGCCTTGCAGCAACAAATTGCGCTGGAACGCAGCAAAGCCCGCGCCAATCCAGCATTCGGCACCCCACCGGGCACCGCACTGAGCCCAACCTTGAGCCCAACCTTGAGCCAGGCCTGGGCCGATTGGCAAGCCAGCCACCCGGGGCCGCGCCAGTGGCAAGAGCTGCCGGGCCAAATCCTTGACTTTGCCGGGAGCCACAGCTTGTACCAGATCAATCAGGACAGCTATAGCCACAGCTACCGCGCCGAACCGGCGCGCCCGCTCAAACTGCGGGTACTTGGCCCGATCACGCTGCGGCTGGAAGCGCGCCCGCTGCATGCGCGCCATTCCCGCACCATGCTGGAAGGCTGGTTCAAAATTGAAGAAACGGCCAGCGGGCAACTGTGGCCGCTGGCCATCAACCAGAATTGGCCTGCCAATGGGCTGAAACTGGTCGGCAACAATGATCAGGTGCCAGGTCAGGCGGTATGGAAAGAATTAACCCTGGGGCCGGGCTGGCATGAACTGGCCCTGTCCGGCGAAGGCATGCCGCTGTTAATCAACGCCAAAACCCTGGTGCCCGCCCTGCCCTTGCCGGTGTTGCCGCTTTTGACGGCAGACAGCTTGCGCAACCAGCCGCGCCCGACTTTGCACAGCTTGCCCACCTCAACCTGGGCTTGCCGCGATTGCAGCAATATCATCAGTCAGCCCGATGCTGCCGCCGCACCCCGGTTGTTACGCTGGCAAACCCCGGTTGCGCCGCTCGGCCCCGGTCTACGCGCCAGCGCGCTTGATGCTTTGCAGCCAACGCCAACCGATATGGCGATCATCCCGGCATTCGCGGCATCCGGGCCAGCCGATGCATCACCAAGCAGCGCGCCTGCCAGCGGGTTCTCTGGCGCACCTGCTGGCACATCAACCAGCAGCACCGCTTCCGCCCCTTCCGCCAGCGCCCTGCTGGCACGCCAGGTAGCAAGCCAGGACTGGCCAGCGCTGCTGCAAACCCTGCAAGCCAGTGCAGCAGCCAGCAAAACAGGCGCAGCGCTTGACCCGGAAAGCATCCGCGAACAACTCTCGGCCCTGCTCTGGCGCAGCGAACACAGCAGCAGCCAAAGCCAGGGCTGGCTGGCGCTGGCCAGCAGTTTGCAGGCGCAGCAGCCACAGGTGAGCGGCATTGGCAGCATAATGGAGCGCTTGCTGCGCAATAGTGAATGGATGCCGGTTGCCAGCGTGCAAAGCAGCGCAGGCATGCGTAGCCGCATGATCGCCAGCCAGGAACCGGAAAGCCCGGCGCTACGGGTGCGGCGCGCCCTGTTAAGCAATCTGCACCCGGATGAATATTTGCTTGGCAGTGGTAGCCGCATGGTGTTGAACTGGTTTAACACCCGGCCCGGCACCCTCAAGCTGACGCTGTTTAACCGCGATGTCAGCCAACAACCGCCCGCGCCCTTGCTGGCACAGGTGCAAATCAACCAGGGGCCGATTCAAAGCGTCACGCTCGACATCGACAGCGCCACCAGCCAGAACGGCATCACCCTGCCGCTGGCGCTGGGCCGGGGCCAGCAAAACATCCGGGTCTGGATCAAAAATCCGCTGGCAAATCAATTTCTGGGGGCCAGACTGGATGAAAAGCTGGCCGGGCGCAGCACTGTGCCCGATGCCAGCGAGCGCTTTTATCAAGTTGCCACCGCCGCCGAACCAATCAAGCTGACCCTGCCCGGCCCGGTCTGGTTGCGGCTCGACCATTGGGTCGATGGTCAAACCCACAGCCGCTACCGTTTGCTGGATCAAGCCTTAAACAAACTCAGCCTGAGCCCGCGCCCCGGTGAAAAAGAAGCGCTGTTCCGGATTTTTACGCGCCAGGTGGTACCGCAGCGGCCAGTGGCAGCGCCGCGCCAGATTGCCATCAGCCCGATTCCTGTGCCCGCGCCCCTGCTGGCACTGCCGGAACCGTTTGATAGCCGCGCCGATGCCACACCGGCCACACCTTCCACACCTGCCCCACCGCGCCTGAACACCAACCCGGCTACCCCACCCCTGCCACTGGGCGGGCAAGAGCGTGGTACGGTCAGCGTATTTGGCAGGTTGACGCAAGCACCCGCACCTGCGGCCGCACCCCAACAGCGTCTGAGCATCGACAGTGGTGCCAGCTATCGCCTGTACGATGCGGTACAACGCAACTGGTACCGGGCTGACTTGTTCACCCGCAAGCAACAGGGCGTACCGCAGGCGGCATTGGGGGGCCAGGCCAGTATCAGCCATGATCCGCAATGGGCAGGTTTGCGCCTGGGTGCAGACGCGGCGCTGTTGCTGCACAAACAGCCGGGCCAGGCGCGCCTGCAAATGGCCTTGCGCGGTTTCGTCAAACAACAACGCATCATCAACCCTTTGCTACAACACGAGCCAAAGCTGACGCTGGTATTAAATCATCAATTCAATCCGCAAACCAGCCACAGCAGCGAGCTGGCGGCGGGCAATGATGCGGCCAGCCCGGATATTGCCAGCGCGCTGCCGGGTAACAAGCAGCGCCTGGGCCTGGAATGGTCAGACCAACTGCAATACCGGCCGCAACTCGATACGCTGTGGTCAGGCCAATTCAAGCTCACTACCCGCCCCACTTTACTGCCCGAAGCC
>JBDLSU010000391.1:0-9127 GCA_039799405.1 Pseudomonadota bacterium
CTGAATATCGATGCCGAAGAAACCGACCGTCTGGAATTGTCGCTCGACCTGATGGAAGCGCTGGCCTTTGACGCTGATCTGGCCGGTTTTGAAGGCATTGGTTTTGTGGTGCAAGCCTATCAAAAACGCTGCCCGTATGTGATTAATTTTCTGATCGATCTGGCCCAGCGCAGCGGCCGCCGCTTCATGGTGCGCCTGGTCAAGGGCGCGTATTGGGACAGTGAAATCAAACGCGCCCAGGTTGATGGCATGCCGGGCTACCCGGTGTACACCCGCAAGGTCTACACCGATGTGTCTTACCTGATGTGCGCGCAGCGCCTGCTGGCCGCCACCGATTTGATTTACCCGCAATTTGCCACCCACAATGCGCACACCCTGGCAACCATTTACACCTGGGCGCAAAACGACAATATCAGCGATTATGAATTCCAGTGCCTGCACGGCATGGGCGAAACCCTGTACGACCAGGTGGTGGGCAAGGACAATCTGGACAAACCCTGCCGCATCTATGCGCCGGTTGGTTCGCATCAAACCCTGTTGGCGTATCTGGTGCGGCGCTTGCTGGAAAACGGCGCCAATTCCTCGTTTGTGAACCAGATTGTGGATGAAGAAGTCTCGATTGATCAATTGATCGCCGACCCACTGCAAGCTGCGCAAAGACTGGCTGGCATGCCGCATAGCAGCATCGCATTGCCGCAGGATTTGTATGGCGACGAGCGCAAAAATTCGGGTGGCATCGATTTTGCCAACGACAGCACGCTGGCCGATTTGTCGGCCCAGTTTGCCCAACTCAACCAACAAAGCTGGAA
Organism: Pseudomonadota bacterium; assembly: GCA_039799405.1. Classification (GTDB taxonomy): domain Bacteria; phylum Pseudomonadota; class Gammaproteobacteria; order Burkholderiales; family Burkholderiaceae_D; genus CAMBDR01. Next base: position 810 of record JBDLSU010000391.1, read on the forward strand.
CGCCGCCCCGCTGCTGGCGAATAATGTCACCAAAAGCATTGAGGGCCAGGCCGTGCGCAACCCGGCGTTGCGCAGCAATATTGTCGGCCAGGTGCTGGAAGCTGATAGCGAAGACGTGGAATTTGCCCTCGGTGCCGCGCACGATTATGCCATGGACTGGCAAACCACCCCGCCGTCCCTGCGCGCCCAGGCTTTGTTTGAAGCGGCCAATTTGCTGGAAAAAAATCGTACCGAACTGATATATCTGGCCGTGCGCGAAGCGGGTAAATCGTTGCCGAATGCACTGGCGGAAGTACGGGAAGCGGTGGACTTTTTACGCTATTACGCAGCCCAGGTTGCCAGCACACCAAATACCCTGGCGCTGGGGCCGGTGGTGTGTATCAGCCCATGGAATTTCCCGCTGGCGATTTTTATTGGCGAAGTGGCCGCCGCGCTGGCGGTGGGCAATGTGGTGCTGGCAAAACCAGCGGAACAAACCCCGATCATCGCCTGGCGCGCAGTGCAGTTATTGCATGCGGCCGGCATCCCGCCTGCCGCGCTACAGTTTTTGCCGGGGCGTGGCGAAGTGGTGGGGGCCAAACTGGTTAACGATCCGCGCGTCAAGGGTGTGATTTTTACCGGCTCGACCGAAGTGGCGCAACTGATCAACCGCAATCTGGCCAAGCGCATGGTGCAAGAAGGCATCGACATTCCTTTGATCGCCGAAACCGGCGGCCAAAATGCGCTGATCGTCGATTCTTCCGCCTTGCCGGAACAAGTGGTGCAAGACGTGTTGAGTTCGGCCTTTGATAGCGCCGGTCAGCGTTGCTCGGCGCTGCGGGTCTTGTTCCTGCAAGCCGATATCGCCGACAAAACCCTGACCATGCTCAAGGGTGCGATGCAGGAATTACAGCTTGGCAACCCGGACCGGCTAGCAACTGACATCGGCCCGGTGATTGATGTGGAAGCGCAGCAAAAGCTGTTGCACCATATCGCCCAGATGAAAACCAGCGCCAAACAATATTTTGCCCTGCCTGCAGGCGGCAGCCTGGATGAAGGCACGTTTGTACCACCGACGGTGCTGGAAATTGGTTCGATGGATGAACTGAAGCAAGAAGTGTTTGGCCCGGTATTGCATGTGGTGCGCTTCCATCGCGATCAACTGGGCAAGGTGATCGATACCATCAACGGCAGCGGCTATGGCCTGACGCTGGGGATACATTCGCGCATCGATGAAACCATCGACTATATTGTTGAGCGCGCCCATGTCGGCAATGTGTATGTCAACCGCAATATCGTCGGTGCGGTGGTCGGGGTGCAACCGTTTGGTGGCGAAGGCCAGTCCGGCACCGGCCCCAAAGCGGGTGGCCCTTTGTACTTGAAGCGTCTGCAAAAGAATCCGGTAGTCCATCTGGGTGGTCACATCATCCACGAACGGCGCAGCTTGCCCGCGCTGGACGCCTTGCTGGCCTGGGCCAAGAGCCACGGCCATCATCGCGTCATTAGCAGTGGCGAGCAATACATCCACACCAGCTTGCTCGGTTCCACCCTGGCCCTGCCCGGCCCCACTGGCGAGCGCAATACGCTCTCCTTCACCGCGCGCGGCAAGGTCTTGTGCGCGGCCAGCAGTGTCGAAGTTTTGCTCAAGCAACTGGCGGCGGTGCTGGCTACCGGCAACGAGGCGATTGTGGTGGCGCGTTCCGACAACCTGATTCCACCCAGCCTGCCCGATGCCGTGCGCGCGCAAATGCAGGCGGTGGATAGCGTCGATGCGGCACTGGCCAGCTTCCAGATTGCGCTGGTGGAACCCAGCCTGTGCGCCAGCTTGCGCCCGGTACTGGCGGCACGCGGCGGCGCGCTGGTGTGCGTGATCGAAACTGGCGAAAACAGCGACATTCCACTGTGGCGCATGGTGGCCGAACGCGCCTTGTGCGTCAATACCACCGCTGCCGGTGGCAATGCCAGCCTGATGACGTTGGAGAATTAAGCCGCCCCAGCCAAGCAAAATGTAAACAATATTGAACAACCGTACAATAAGCCATACATTTGAACACTGCGCAGTGTAGAATTTATTGTACGGCACATTCGATGATTCACCCTAAGTTGTTGATATTTAAGGATTTACCTGATTGGCACAGATGTTGCTATTGCAGTGCTCCAGTTGCTCGATTCAGTATCCAACCAGCCAGCGCCGCCCCCCCCAAGGCGCTGCCCCACAAATAACACAGGAGAATTCACATGTTGATTGGCGTCCCAAAAGAAATCAAGAACCACGAATACCGCGTTGGCCTGACCCCGGCCAGTGTGCGCGAGTTGACCAGCCGTGGTCACCAGGTGGTCGTACAAAAAAATGCCGGTACCGCCATCGGCCTGAGTGATGATTCCTACGTTGCTGCGGGTGCTAGCCTGGCCGACACAGCAGCCGAAATTTTCGCCAAGGCGGAAATGATCGTCAAAGTCAAAGAACCCCAGCCTGAAGAATGCGCCATGTTGCGCGAAGGGCAAATTCTCTACACTTATCTGCATCTGGCTCCGGACCCGGAGCAAACCGCTGCCCTGGTCAAATCGGGTGCCATCTGTATCGCTTACGAAACCATTACCGCCCCCGGCGGCGGCTTGCCTTGCCTGGCCCCGATGAGTGAAGTGGCCGGTCGCATGTCGATCCAGGCTGGCGCTGCGCATCTGGAAAAATCCAAAGGCGGCATGGGCTTGTTGCTGGGCGGCGTGCCAGGTGTAGCCCCGGCGCACGTAGTCATCATCGGTGCCGGTGTGGTTGGCACCAACGCCATGCAAATGGCCGTCGGCCTAGGCGCACGCGTCACCGTACTGGACAAGAGCATCGACCGTCTGCGCCAGCTTGATCTGGTGTACGGCAACCGCATCACCACACTGTATTCCAACGCCTTGTCGGTCGAAGAATCAGTTTTGAGTGCTGATCTGGTCGTCAGCGGCGTGCTGGTTCCGGGCGCAGCCGCACCGAAGCTGGTCACCCGCAGCATGATCTCGCGCATGAAACCCGGCGCAGTCGTGGTAGACGTGGCAATTGACCAGGGCGGCTCGACCGACGTATCCAAAGCCACCACCCATGCCGAACCGACTTTCGTGGTCGATGGCGTGGTGTTCTACTGCGTCGCCAACATGCCAGGCGCGGTTGCCCGCACCTCCACCTTCGCCCTCAACAACGCCACCATCGGCCATGCCGTGGCACTGGCTGACAAGGGCTGGAAGCAGGCACTGAAAGACAATGTGCATCTGAAAAACGGCTTGAACGTGGCGCAAGGCAAGGTCACTTACGAAGCGGTGGCTAAAGATCTGGGTTATGAATATGTGGCGGCGGACAGTTTTTTGAATTGATGCAGTAAAACGATGGTGCAAACTGGTGATTTGACGCTGTAACGGTTGGACCATTTTGCTGAACAGGGGGCGCATAACGCAGGTTGTGCGCCCTTTTTGTTTTGATCAGCGTTGAATCGACGATTTCAAATCAAAGGTGGCATTTTGGCACCACAAGCATTATAATTCCGACAGGCGATTGCGCTGCGGACCGACTCATCAGGGAGTCCGCACTTACAATTGGTGAAAGCTTTTCAGCACCCCTCATGGGGCACCAGACTCTGTAGAGGTAAGTTTATGAATGTTATAGAAGAACGGGGCCGGATTACGGCCAGAGTATCCCAACCCATCGTTGATAAATTGCAGCAAGCAGCGGATCTGACCGGTGCCACCATGAACCAGTTTCTGGTTCAGGCCGCGCTGGAAAAAGCTGAAAGCATTCTTGAGCGTGAGCGCAGCATTCAGCTCTCGCAACAAGACGCGCTGATGCTGATCAAGCTGCTGGAAAACCCGGTACCCAATCCGGCCTTGTCCAGCGCAATGCAACGCTATCAGGAAAAGATAAAAAATGGCACAGTCCATAGTAGTGCTGAATCGGGAGCATGAGGTTGCCCAGTTTGATTGTGGCAACCCTGTGCTGAATGACTGGCTGGCAAAAATCGCACGGCAACATCAAAAAAACGCTTTGTCCTCCAGTTTTGTCTTGATCGACGACCAGGAGCCAGCAAAAGTCCTCGGCTTTTATGCGCTGGCAATCCGCGGTCTGGTGCATAGCGCCACCTTGCCCGCCACAATGGGCAAGCGACTACCAACCCAAGTGCCCGGCTTGACGTTGGCCCGGCTTGCCATCGCCAGCAGCGAACAGAAAAAAGGCTATGGTGAATTGCTATTATTGGATGCCATGGTGCGCGCCAAGAAGGTATCCGGTCAAACTGGCGGCTATGCCTTATTTGTCGATGCCAAAGATCAAAATGCGGCACAGTTTTATGGCAAATTTGGCTTTGCGGCGCTACCTTCTTCGCCACTGACGATGGCAATTCCCATCGCCGCGATTGCGGCGGCGTAAAATAGCCGTTCATCAAAAGAAAGTAGCAAATGCATTAATGTCACCCTAAAAACTGGGCGGGCGATTATTGGAACATGTAGTAGTCAAGGAAAACTTGACTACTCGCATAGATGGTAAAAGTGGTACCACCTCAAACAGCCAGGTCGATAATCAATCATCATTCACAAAGGAACTCCATGCGTCTCATTTATAGCACCCTGGCCCTCGCCCTGCTCTCCATCGGCCCGGCCCGCGCCGACAAGATTGATGATGTGATCCAGGCAGAAATGCAGCGCCGCCAAATCCCCGGATTGTCGCTGGCGATTGTGGATGGCGGCAAGATTGTCAAGGTCAAGAGCTATGGCGTGATCGAAAAAGGTAGCAAGAAAGCGGTGACGCCGCAAACCCTGTTTCAGGCGGGCTCGGTCAGCAAACCGGTGGCGGCGCTGGCGCTGTTGCATTTGGTGGATCAGGGCAAATTGAGTCTGGATGAAGATGTCAATCTCAAGCTGAAAAGCTGGAAAGTGCCGGAGAGCGAATATACCCAGCAGAAAAAAACCAGCTTGCGCACGATTCTCAGCCATTCGGCCGGCTTGACCGTGCATGGCTTTGGTGGTTATGCCAAGGGAACACCGGTGCCGACGCTGGTGCAAGTGTTGAACGGCACGCCACCTGCCAATAGCGCGGCGGTGGTGGTGAATATTTACCCCGGCAAGCAAACCCGCTATTCCGGCGGCGGTTATACGGTGGCGCAGCAACTGGCGCAGGATGTGAGCGGGCAGAGTTTTCCTGATCTGATGCAAAGCAGCGTGCTTGGGCCGCTCGGCATGACGCACAGCACGTATCAGCAACCTTTGCCTGCGGACAAACATGCGCTGGCGGCGACCGGGCATGACAATACCCGGCGCAAAGTAGCGGGTGATTGGCATACCTATCCGGAAATGGCAGCGGCCGGGCTGTGGACTACGCCGACCGATCTGGCGAAAATGGCGCTCGGCATGCAAGCCATGTTGCACCCCAGGGTCAATGGCAAAGCCAAGAACAAACCCGTATTGTCAGGCAGCATGGCGCAGCAAATGTTGACGCCGCAATCGGAGCAAGCAGGGCTGGGCTTTTTCCTGAAACCGCCGCAAGAATTTGGCCATGGTGGCCGCAATGAAGGGTTTGATACCCAGTTCACCGCCACCCGCGACACTGGCCAGGCTGCGGTCATCATGATCAATACCAACGACAATTCCGGCATGATGAGCCGCATCATTGCGGCCATTTCCAGCCAATACCGGTGGCCGGGCAGCAGCGCTCCGGCTGCCAGCAAAGGCGCGCAAGTCAAACTGGCCGATGCGGTGCTGGATCGTTACAACGGCTATTACGAAGTGGGTGATGGCAATTTGTTGCCGCTTGCCAGAAACGGTAGCCAGTTGCAAACTTATGCCGATGGCTTGCCGGATGAATCGTTTACCGCCTTGAGTGAATTGCGCTTTGTCGCAAGCAGTGGTCAAAGCGAACTGAGTTTTGTGCCGGACAACAAGCAGCAGGGCATGGTGTTGATCCAGAATGCGCGTGGCCACAATCAAAAGATGGATCGCATCAGCCCTTTGCTGAAAAGCCTCAAACCCAAAGCGGAACAAGCTAGCGCCCGCAGCGAAGGCATCAAAGCCACCTTGTTGGCACTGGCACAAGGTGGCCCCGCGATCAGTCAGGCACCTTTGCTGGCACCGAATGCGAAAACCGATTTCAAAGGTGCCACCATGAGCGAATTTGCCAACCTGACGGGTTTAAGCTTACTGTACGAAGCGGATGTGCATCTGACCCGACATAACACCCTGGTCAGCAAAATTCTTGGCTGCAAAATGCAGTTGAGCAAACCGGCCGCTGGCAATGGCGAGTTTGTGCTGGTGTATTTGACGGCAGAAGGTTTGCTGGCCGATCTGGATGTGGTGTCCGAATAAATGGCCGTCGTTCATGTCGGCATGAGCACGCTTTTGCACGTGGTGGAAGTGGTGGGCGTGATTGTGTTTGCGGTTTCCGGCCTGGTGGAAGCGCGGCAAAAGCAGATGGATTTGGTCGGCGTGTTTACGGTGGCGTTTATTACTGCGTTTGGCGGTGGCACGCTGCGTGATATTTTGCTGGATCGCCGCCCTTTGTTTTGGGTCGAGCATCAAGCTTATCCGATTCTGATTTTCGCACTGGCCCTGCTGGCCTGGCCGTTTGGCCGCTTGCTGCAGGCGGCGGTGGCGGAGCGTGCGGTGATGCTGGCCGATGCGCTGGGGCTGGGCTTGTTCAGCGTAACTGGGGCTTCGCTGGCGCAGGATTTGCACATGCCGATGTTTGTGTGCGTGATGATGGGGGTAATTACCGGGATTTTTGGTGGTGTCTTGCGCGATGTGTTGTGCAACCAGATTCCGCTGGTGTTTCGCCGGGGTCAGTTGTATGCCACTTGCAGCTTTGCTGGTTGCTGGGTGTATTTGCTGGCAGAGTGGGCAAGCCTGGGGCAGAGCGTGGCTTTGCTGGGCGGGATCGCCACCACCTTTGTGCTAAGGGTGCTGGCGGTGCGCTATAACTTGCTGCTGCCCGGTGGCGAAGGGGAAGATGGTGCGCCGCCAGCTTGAATGCAGGCGGCTTTGGCTCAACCGTTCAGTTCTGCCATCAAACTCTGGCGCAAAGCGGCTTCTTGTGGTGCCAGCGCAAACCCGGCCATGCGGCCATCAGCGGCAAAAAAGCGTGCCACGTGGCGTTCACCCTGCATTTCGTATTGCCAACTGCCACCTGCGGCTTGTTGCGGACTGGGAGCCACCAGCGCAATCGGGAAGCTCGGGGTTTTGACGATCACGGGCACCGGTTTCAAATCGATGGGGGTGGCCTTGCCGGTCAGGGTTTGCGCCAGCGCGCGCCCAGCTGCCATGATCGGCGCAATATACGGCATGGTGCGGGAACTGCCATCCGCCACCGTGTATTGGGCGCAATCGCCCAGCGCATAAATATCGGGCGCGCTGGTTTGGCCGTTGGCATCGACTACAATGCCACGTTCGCACTGCAAACCGGCCGCTTGCGCCAGCCGGGTATCGGCGCGCAGGCCGACGGCCGAGAGCACCACGTCCGCATCCAGCGTATTGCCATTGGCCAGGGTCAGGCGCAATGCGCCTTCATGCTGGTTGATGGCGGTGGCGGTGGTGCCGAGCAACATCTTGACACCTCGTGCTTGCAGTGCCGCTTGTAAGCCACTACCCAGTTGTGGCGGCAGTAGCAGTGCCAGGGGCAGCGGGTTGGGATCGATTACCGAGACCGCATAGCCGCTTCCGGCCAGATCGTCGGCAAATTCACAGCCGATCAAACCGGCACCAATCACTACCACTCGCGCTTTGGCCTGGTAGCTTTCCAGCTTGCTGCGGAAGATCGCATAATCGCTCAGATGATTGACCGACAGCACCTGGTCGGCCGCATCACCGGCAAAATTGAGCCGGATTGGCTGCGCACCGACTGCCAGCACCAGTTTGTCGTAGTCATAACGCTGGCTGGCAGTTTGCACGCTGTGGCTGGCCGGGTCGATTGCCAGCACCCCGGTATTGGCGACAATGGTGGCTTGCAACTGGGTCGCCATTTGTTCCATGCTCTGGTTTTGCAACTGCGCCGCCTTGTTTTGCGCCAGCGCGTTGGAGAGCATGGGTTTGGAGTAAAACCCGGCAGCGTCGCTGCTGATGATCAGCATTGGTGCGGTTTTGTCGAGCTTGCGAAATTCGCGGGCGCAAGTGTAGGCCGCCATGCCCGCCCCGATGATGATCAATGGTTTCATTGTGCTGGTGTCCGATTAAATTTCAACCATGTCGAAGTCTTCCTTGCCGACGCCACAATCCGGGCACAGCCAGTCGGCGGGAACATCCGCCCACAGGGTGCCGGGAGCAATACCGTTTTCCGGGTCGCCAGCGGCTTCGTCGTAGATGTGGCCGCATACCAGGCATTGATA
>JBDLSU010000392.1:0-10152 GCA_039799405.1 Pseudomonadota bacterium
GTATGAATGCCATGAAGTCATTAGTTGATTTGAGTCGATGGCGCAAGCAATTATTGGCGGCGGCCGTGGATTTTATCCTGTTGCCGCTGATTTTCTTTGCGGCCATTTGGACCCGTTATGAAACCATTAATTTTGATTTGTTGCGCCAATATGCGATCTTGATTGCCGCTACGCCGGTGATTACGATTCCGGTATTCATCCGTACCGGCTTGTATCATGCGGTGATCCGCTTTATTGATCATAAATTCGTCTACGTGGTGTTTGGCGCAGTGACGGCTTCCTTGTTGTGCCTGGCCACGCTGGCCGCATTTACCCATATCCCCAATTTGTCGCGCGCCGTATTCGGCATGTATTGGGTTGGTGCCATTTTATATGTGGTGGTGAGCCGTTTTTTCGCGCGGGGTTATATTCTGCATGCGGCCGATTCCTCTGCAATCGCGGTCGCGATTTATGGCGCTGGCAAAGCCGGGGCGCAATTGGCCAGTGCGCTCGGAGCAGGTAGTGATTTTGTGCCGGTGGTGTTTGTTGACGACAAAAAAGAATTGCAGCATGCCATGATTGGTGGCATTAAAGTATTTTCGCCTGACTGTCTGCCGGATTTGATCGCCAAAAAAGGCATTAAACAGATATTGCTGGCAATGCCATCACTTTCGCACGGGCAGCAAAAACGGATTCTGGAAAAGCTCGAACCCTTGCGCGTCAAAATCAAAGTGACGCCACCGATTGGTAGTTTGGTCGATGAAAGCATGGGCACGGCGCAAATTGGTCTGGGTGGGCAAAAATTGCGTGATATCGGACTGGAAGATTTGTTGGGGCGCGATACCGCGATTCCCGATCCGCGCCTGTTGGCCAAGTGCATACGCGGGAAAACCGTGTTGGTGACCGGGGCAGGTGGTTCAATTGGTTCCGAATTATGCCGCCAGTTAATTCGTCAGCAACCGGTGCGCCTGATTTTGCTGGATATGTCGGAATTTGCACTGTATTCCATTGAGCAGGAATTAAGCGGCCTGTGCAAGCAACTGGCGCTGGATGTCCAGATAATGCCCTTCCTGGGTTCGGTTTGCGAGCGGGAAAAATGCCAGCGCATTCTGGCCACCTTTGCCGTCGATACCATCTACCATGCTGCCGCGTATAAACATGTGCCATTGGTGGAGCATAATCCGATTGAGGGTGTGCGAAATAATGTTTTTGGCACGTTGACGATTGCGCAGGCGGCACTTGCGGCACAAGTCAAATGTTTTGTATTAATTTCTACCGATAAAGCGGTGCGTCCGACCAATGTGATGGGGGCGACCAAAAGGCTGGCGGAATTGATTTTGCAGGCCCTGGCCAGACAATCCGGCGGTACCCGCTTTTCCATGGTGCGCTTTGGTAATGTACTGGGCTCGTCCGGTTCGGTGGTGCCATTATTTCGCCAGCAAATTCAAAAGGGCGGGCCGATTACCCTGACTCATCCCGAAATTACCCGCTATTTCATGACGATTCCCGAAGCAGCACAACTGGTGTTGCAGGCCGGTGCCATGGGGGAGGGGGGCGATGTATTTCTTTTGGATATGGGGGAGCCGGTAAAAATTCTTGATTTGGCACGGCGCATGGTGCATCTGAGTGGCCTGGAAATAAAGAGTGAGGCCAGTGGCGATGGTGCGATTGAAATTGAACATGTTGGCTTGCGCCCGGGTGAGAAATTGTATGAAGAGCTGTTAATTGGCAATAATGCCGAAGGCACCGAGCATCCGCTCATCATGCGCGCCCAGGAGGCTGAAATACCCTGGAGTCACTTGCAGCCCTTGCTGCAAAAACTGGAGCAGTCCTGTATTGCATTTGATTATCAGGCCGTGCGCGCGATGTTGATTCATATCGTGGCAGAATATGCTCCGCAATGCGGGATTGAAGATCCGATATGGTTGGCGCAAAATAAAATTGACGACAAACCTGCTATCTTGCATTGAATCATCATGCGTCGGATTTTACAACATCAATCTCCTGTAACAATAAAATGCGTGCGATAGTGGATTTAAATTAGCGAAAATCACAATGATTGGTGTATTATCCCGCTTGTATTAAAACGCAGTAAATGACAGCACTTTATCCGCATTGATTGAAACTCGCCAAATTGGTCTGAGACAAGTATTTAAAGCTGGATCGTCATGATTTCTGAATTGGGGCTGGATTTTGGCAATACGCCGGATCAGCATCCATTAATTTTTTCAATGGAGTAAATATGGATTTAACAGGCATGACTGTGGTTGAATTGCGCACCCTTGAGTCGCAATTAAAAAATGAAATCAAGCGTCGCGAACAAGAAGATATGATCAAGGCGCGTGAACAAATTCTCGCCATTGCTCATAGCGTTGGTATTCCACTCAAAGACCTGATGGGTGCAGCACCGGTGGCGCGCGCCAAAATTGGTTCGGTCGCAGTGCGCTATCGTCATCCGGCCAATCCTTCTTTGCAATGGACTGGTCGTGGTCGTCAGCCAAAGTGGGTTGCACAGTGGCAAGAAGAACATCAGTCGCTGGATGGTTTGCGCGTTTGATAGGAATGGTATTTGCACATGATGCGCTTTTTTGGCCGTTGTTGATGCCAGCTTGCTTTGCCACAAGGATCATTGAATCAGTTATGCGTGATCCTTGTGGCTGATTTTTTGTATACCTGATTTTCCGCTTTCTTCCTTTTATCCTGCTCACTTCTCTCATACTCATGTTGTCCAAATCCATATTCAAAGCTTACGATATTCGCGGCATTATCGATCAAACCCTCAATGCTGACATTGCACACCAGATCGGGCGTGCTTTTGGCAGTGCCGTGCGCGCCAAAGGCGAGCAAGTCGTGGTGATTGGGCGCGACGGTCGTTTGTCTGGCCCGACCCTGGCCGCAGCATTGGCTGCGGGTTTGCAGGCTACCGGGGTGGATGTGATTGATTTGGGTATGGTGGCAACGCCGATGGTGTATTTTGCGACCCATCAACTGGCCGCACGTTCCGGCATTATGGTAACTGGTAGCCATAATCCACCCAACTATAATGGCTTTAAAATGGTGCTGGCCGGGGAGGCGATTCACGGTAGCACCATTACCAATTTATACGACGCCATTGTGGCGCAGCAATTTGCTGCAGGGGCTGGTGCTTATCAGACCCATGATATCCGGACAGAATATATTAAGCGCATTGTCACGGATGTAAAAATCGCACGCCCGATAAAAATCGTGGTCGATTGTGGTAATGGCGTGGCGGGCGCTTTTGCCGGAGAGTTGTATCGCGCCATGGGTTGTGAGGTGCAGGAATTATTTTGTGAAGTTGACGGTAATTTCCCGAATCACCACCCTGACCCGGCGCATCCTGAAAATCTGCAGGATCTGATTCGCTGTTTGCAGCAGGGCGATGCAGAAATTGGTCTGGCCTTTGATGGTGATGGTGATCGCCTCGGCGTTGTCACCAAAGATGGACAAATCATTTATCCGGATCGCCAGCTAATGTTATTTGCCAAGGATGTACTGACCCGCCACCCGGGACAGCAAATTCTGTATGACGTGAAATGTACCAGTCACCTGGCACCCTGGATTAGCCAATGTGGAGGACAACCGCTGATGTGGAAAACCGGGCATTCGCTGGTCAAGGCCAAATTGCGTGAGACCGGTGCCCCATTGGGTGGTGAAATGAGTGGCCATGTATTTTTCAAGGATCGCTGGTACGGCTTCGATGATGGCTTGTATGCTGGTGCGCGCTTGCTGGAAATTCTGACCCGTCATGCCGATCCATCGGCTTTGCTGAACAGCTTGCCGCAATCGGAATCGACCCCTGAATTGCATTTGCATCTGCCGGAAGGTGAAAGCGTACTTTTGATTGAAAAAATGCGGCGTGAGGCGCAATTTACTGGCGCGCAGGAAATCATCACCATTGATGGTTTGCGGGTCGAATATGGCGATGGCTTTGGTCTGGCGCGCTCCTCGAATACCACGCCGGTAGTGGTCATGCGCTTTGAGGCGCAAACCAGTATTGCGCTGATGCGTATCCAACAGGATTTCAAACGTGTGATTCTGGCCATCAAGCCGGACGCGCATCTGCCGTTTTAAAGCCGGGCAATGTTGAAAATTCTGATCGTGCGGGTGTCGTCGCTGGGCGATGTCTTGCACAATATGCCGATGCTGCAGGATATTCTGCAGCACCATCCGGATGCGCAAATTGACTGGGTGGTGGAAGAGGCGTATGTCAATCTGGTGCGCTTGCCGGCAGGCGTAAACACAATCATTCCGGTGGCTTTGCGGCGCTGGCGTAAAAGTTTGCTGTCCGCTGCCACCCGCGCCGAGATTGCCGCTTTTCGGCGTAATTTGAAGACGACGGCTTATGATTTTGTGTTTGATACCCAGGGTCTGTTCAAAACCGGCTTGTTAATGAGTTGGGCCAGACTGGCTCCGGGTGGGCAAAAAATCGGTCTGGCAAATGGCACCGAAGGGTCTGGCTACGAAGCGATTTCACGTGTATTTCATAGCCGCAGCATCGCAGTACCCTCGCGTACCCATGCGGTGGCGCGTGCGCGCCTGGTCGCTGCAGCGGGGCTCGGCTATCAGGTGCAAACGCCTGCTGACTTTGGTTTGCGCCATGTGCAATTTTCTGCTGCCCCAGCCTGGTTGCCGCAAAAACCCTTTGCGGTCTTTTTCCATGCTACCGCGCGTGCCGCCAAGAAATGGCCGCAGTCAGCCTGGGTCGAAACCGGGCACTTTCTGGTGCAACGCGGCTGGTTGATTCTGCTGCCCTGGGGGAATGAAGAAGAACAGACGCAGGCTCAGTCACTGGCGCAGCAAATTCCGGGCGCACGGGTGCTGCCCGCCTTGCCGATGCATGAAGCGGTGCAATTGGCGCAAGCAGCCAGCCTGGTGATTGGCGTTGATACCGGCCTGACCCATATCGCAGCCGCTTTTGAGCGACCCACTATTGAATTGTATTGCGATTCACCACGCTGGAAAACCGAGGGTAATTGGTCTGAGCGGATTATTAATTTGGGGGATAGCGGACAAGCACCTGCGGTGCTTGAAGTTAAAGCTGCGCTGGTCAAACTGGGCATTGTGCCACGGGTGTCGTAATGCGCATTCTGTATAGTCTGGCCTGGTATCTGGCGCTACCACTGGTGTGTTTGCGGCTGTGGTGGCGGGGGCGGCGTGAGCCGGGCTATCGTGAGCATTGGGGCGAGCGTTTCGGCCGATTTGCCCACTTCCAGCAGAATAAGCTGCCTGGCGCTGCCCGCTTGATCTGGTTGCATGCCGTGTCGGTGGGCGAAACCCGGGCTGCCCAGCCTTTATTGGTTGGCTTGTTGCAACAATATCCCGGTGCCCGTATTTTGTTGACCCTCATGACACCGACCGGACGCGCCACCGGCAAAACTTTGTTTGCCGATTATGGCGAACGGATTTTCCAGAGCTATTTGCCGTATGACACACTCTGGTTGATGCGTCGCTTTATCCGGCATTTTCGGCCGGATCTTTGTATATTGCTGGAAACAGAAGTCTGGCCCAATCTGCTGGCGGCCTGTGCTCGTGAACACGTTCCGTGTGCCCTGGTGAATGCGCGCCTGTCCGAGCGCAGTCTGAAAAAGGGATTGCGCCTGGGGCGCTTGATGCGCGATGCGGTGCAATGCATTGATTTGGTAATGGCGCAGACCCGTGCTGATGCTGAGCGCATAGCCACTCTGGGTGTTCGTAAAGTGGTAGTGACCGGCAGTATTAAATTTGATGTGGCAGTACCACAGGCGCAACTGACGCTTGGGCAAGCGCTTCGCGCTGCCATTGGCAAGCGCCCGGTTTTGTTGTGCGCCAGTACGCGCGAGGGCGAAGAAGCGTTGTTGTTACCGGAATTGTCTGCCATGTTGCAAGCTGAAGGCGGCCCGCTGCTTTTGCTGGTGCCGCGCCATCCCCAGCGGTTTGATGAAGTCGCAAAGCTGGTGCAGCAACAAGGACTGCGCTGCCAGCGTCGCTCGACACTGGATCTGGATGCGACGGCCCGGATCGCGCCGTCGATCCAGGTATTGTTGGGTGATTCAATGGGGGAAATGTTTGCCTATTACGCCAGTTGTGATGTGGCATTGATAGGTGGCAGTCTGTTGCCTTTGGGCGGGCAGAATCTGATTGAAGCCTGTGTGCTGGCAAAGCCGGTGTTATTTGGCCCCCATATGTTTAATTTTGCGGAAATCAGTTCAGGTGCGCTGCAAGCTGGCGCTGCGCTCGCGCTCAATGATGCTGCAGATGCCGCGTATCAGATGCAGCGCTTGCTGGATGATCCCGAACTTGCGGAACAACTTGGCACTGCTGGCCGTGATTTTGCAATGCAGCATCAGGGCGCAACCAGGGCAACATTGGTGTTTCTGGCAACGCTGCTGCCTTAGCTCCGGTGTGTTTTTCTGGTCGCCGTGATGGTTGATTGCACGGTACGTATCTCCGTTGCATCCTGTCCAACGGGAAGAAATAAAGTGATTCAATCGCAATCTTTTAGGACGTAAGTCGCATCCCTGCTATCGTAAAAAAACTAAAGCTGGTCGAATGTTGTATTGTTGCGACGCTGCAAGCATTTAAGCGGCGCACTCTGCCGGTAAGGAACGAAGTGCGCTTCAATCTACCGTTATACTCCCTCCCATAGGGCCAGTGTAGTAAAGTTGTCACAAGACTGGACGCACTTTTTTTCGTGACTGCTTTGTTTTATTAAATGGGTGCGCACTATGAAGAAATGTGTTCGCCCTAATAAAATCCAGTCACATTTAAAAAGGGAAAAATTTTCCCGTTTGACATTTCAATTGGGAAATGGTTAGAATTAAGATGCCGAAAAATAGTTGGCAAGGAAGCCTTGAAGTTTTTTCTGTGCTGTCCTGTTTCTGAAGTTTTGGAGCAGAACAGGGTAGGGAAAAGGCCTTGTTGAAAAAAAATATATCGGTGGTTTTTCAGTTACTCACTCCAAGGGACAACACTCGCGCAGCAAGGGCGGGGATTTTTAAAGGAAATAAGATGTTTAGAGAAACAGTTTTAGCTCGCGCACTATCGATCGCATTTAGTGCCGCTGCATTGACCGCCGTCATGCCGCAAGTGGTCATGGCCCAGTCCAGTGCGACTGGTACCATTTTTGGTCGTGTCGATTCGCCATCTGGTGCAACCGTGGTGTTGTTGAATACCGAAACTGGTGCCAAGCGTACTGTGACAGTGGATGCTTCTGGTAACTATCGCGTTACTGCATTGCCAACCGGTCGCTATAAAGTGGACTTGGTGCGCAATGGCGCAGTTGCCAGTTCGCAAGAAGTAGACGTTTTGCTGGGACAGGGTGCCGAAGTAACTTTCGTTGCTACTACAGCAGCTACCCAAACCGTGAAGGTGACCGGTACCCGCAAGCGTATTGACGTATCCAATACCAACAATGGCGCGGTGTTTACCCAGAAAGAATTGGCGAAGCTGCCTGTTGCAACCAACCTGACAGCCGTTACACTGTTGGCACCGAACACCGTCCGCGCTGACGCGGCATACGGTGGTGCCAGCTTCGGCGGTGGTGCTGCATCTGAGAATGCTTATTACATCAACGGTTTTCCTGTTACCAATCCTCTGTCGCAACTGGGTGGTTCTGAGTTGCCTTTCGGTGGTGTGTCGCAAGTATCTGTTATAACAGGTGGTTTCGGTGCAGAATTTGGTCGCTCAATTGGTGGCGTGTTAAACGTCATTACCAAAAGCGGTACAAATAACTGGGAGTTTGGCGGTAGCATGAGTATTAACCCCAAGTCCCTGATGGCCCGTGTGGATGATATCTATTATCCGGTTCAAGGCACTGAAGACACTGCCGCAACTGACGGGAAAATTCACTTCCGCCGTCGCGAACGTGAAGATGAAACCATCCAATACGGCTTTTTCCTGGGTGGCCCGATCATTCAAGACAAGTTGTTTATGTTTGTCGCAGCAGATGAAACGGTCAGACGCCGCGCCTATTCCAATAGCACAGCCAGCACCACGTTGGCACGTGATGGTTGGAATGAACAGAAAGATCGCACACAGCGCTATCTGTTGAAATTTGACTGGAATTTGAACGACAACCATCGTCTGGAATGGACTACCATCAGTGATTTGACTAAAGAAAAATACAAAACCTTTGGTCTTGATCCTGTGACAAATCGCGGTAATGGCATTAATTACTCGACCTATACCGATGAAAATCCGGATACCGCTGGTGCAACCTCGAATTTCTTGAAGTACACCGGTAATTTGACCGACAAACTGACCTTGACTACTTTGTATGGTGAAAGCCGTGCACCACGTAAGCTGGTATTTGAAGAATACGATGTAAATTCACCGTTGTATCAAATTGCATCCTCGGTTGCAGCTCGTGTGCCTTCATTGAATGCACAAGGTTTGTATCAAAACAAACAAAAATTTGGTGCATTGGGCAATATTCAAAAACCTGGGCGTGATGGTATCAAATCATTCCGTCTCGATCTTGAGTACAAATTAGGCGATCATACATTGCGCGCTGGTTTGGACGATAATAAATTGACTTCAACCAATGCAGGTAACTTTACTGTTGGTGGTGGTGCTTGGGTTTATGGCAAAGTTCCTGCTGGCAGAGAAAATACACCTGCAACCGTGTCTTTGGGACGCACTGCGACCGTTGCAAACTTTGGCGGTTTTGGTACCCAAGGCTATTTCGTAACTGAACGTTTGTTCTCAAGCGTTACCCAGGCAAGTGCTGCCCAATCGGCTCAATATATTGAAGACCGTTGGCAAATCACTAAAAACTTATTGCTGATTGGTGGTATCCGCAACGATAACTATTCCAACTCCAATGGTGATGGCATCAAATTTATTGATGTGAAAAATGCTACTGCACCACGTTTCTCGGCATCATGGGACGTATATGGTGACGCATCGCTGAAGGTATTCGGTAGTGCTGGCCGTTATTATCTGCAACTGCCAACCCAGGTTGCAGCTCGCGCTGCCAGTCGTTCGACACTTACACGTCAGGACTTTACCTATACCGGTATTGATCCCGCAACTGGTGCGCCAACTGGTTTGAATCCAATCAATCAACCTGCCTCGGCCAATAATGAATTGGGTCAGGCAAAAGATCCACGTACCGTGGCAGCCAAAGATATCAAGCCTAACTACCAGGATGAAATTACTCTGGGCTTTGAAAAAGCATATAGCCCGGATTTGAATTTCGGTGTTAAAGCTACTTATCGTAAGCTGGGTGCTGGTATTGATGATAACTGCGATACTCGTCCTATCCAGGCTTATTTGGATACCAATCATATTGATGGTGCGTTTATTTCTTGCTACATTTTCAATCCGGGCGAAGATTCAACCATCTTTGTTGCTGATCGTGTTGGTAACGGTGGTCGCTATGTGACCTTTACCGCAGCACAGTTGGGTTACCCGAAAATCGAACGTAAATATACTGCTGTCGATTTGTTCCTGGAGCATCCATTGCGCAACAATTGGTATGGTAAAGTTAACTATACATGGTCTCGTAGCAAGGGTAATATCGAAGGTCAAACACGTTCAGATACCGGCCAAACTGATATCGCAATTTCTGCGGCATTCGATTATCCAGAGTTTTCTCCGAACTCGAATGGGTTGTTGCCAAATGACCGTACACATTCGTTGAAGGCATATGGTTTCTATGAATTGACGCCTGAGTGGTCGCTTGGTGCCAATCTGTTGATCCAATCCGGTCGTCCAAAGGTTTGCTTGGGTACTAATTTGCCTGTTGATACTGCTGATCATGGCCCTGGTTATGGTGCGGAATATTTCCACTGTAATGGTGTGGATCTGCCACGCGGCACGATCGGGCGATTGGCGTATGAAAAGCGTCTGGATCTGAGTCTGGCGTATAAACCACGCCAGATCAAAGGCCTTGGCTTTAAGGTAGAAGTATATAACGTGGCAAATGCCCAAACAGCGACTGCCCGTCAAGAACAGTATGACGGCGGTGATGGTGCAGTATTGCCAAACTATGGCGAAAACCGTACAACCATGGCACCACGTAGCGCTAAGTTGAGTGTTGAATACACCCATAAGTTCTAATTTGTATCGGCTGAGTGTTTTTTGCTTGGCTAGATGTAAGTAATTTGGGGCAGCCTTGGCTGCCCCTTTTTATTGGGCACCCGGCAGGGGCCACTCAACGGGGGTGATTGT
>JBDLSU010000393.1:0-2674 GCA_039799405.1 Pseudomonadota bacterium
CGGAATAAGATTCGGGGCAAGCTGTGGATAAGGTGTGCTTGAATAATTCCCTGTAAACTTATCCACAATTGACACACAAGCGATAATGGCAGTCTTCACCACCCTTATCAGTTGAAATAAATGTTTTAAATCAATAATTTAAAGAGTTATCCCGTCTTTTTTCCAACACTACCACCACCACCAGTTTGAATTATTAACTTAGTCATTGGAATCCCACTATGCGTTTTAGCCTCTCCCGTGAAGCGTTTCTGAAACCCCTGCAACAAGTCGTAAACGTGGTTGAACGTCGACAAACCTTGCCGGTCTTGAGCAATTTGCTGGTGCAGGTGGAAAACGGGCAGCTGAGCCTGAAAGGAACCGATTTAGAAGTGGAGCTGGCGGCCCGCTGCAGCATCGATGACGGGCAAGACGGCGAAGTGACCATCCCCGCGCGGAAATTGTTCGACATCGTGCGCGCTCTGCCGGATGGCAGCAAAATCGTGCTCAGTCACAGTGGCGACAAAGCCACCATCCAGGCCGGAAAAAGCCGCTATACCTTGGCAACGCTGCCTGCCCGTGATTTTCCGGAAAACGATCAACTTGCCATCATCGAGCGCATCCGGGTACCGGAAGCCGCTTTGAAGGAATTGATTGAGCGTACCGCTTTTGCCATGGCGCAGCAGGATGTGCGCTATTACCTGAATGGCTTGCTGTTCGACCTGAAAGGCACCACGCTGCGTTGCGTGTCGACTGACGGTCACCGCCTGGCGCTGTGCGAAACCGAACTGAGCGAAAGCGTGGAGAACCGCAAACAGATCATCATGCCGCGCAAGGGTGTTCTTGAACTGCAGCGCCTATTGGAAGATGGCAGCGACGATATTGAACTCGAGGTCGGCAACAACCACCTGCGAATCAGCCGCAGCGATGTCACTTTCAGCACGAAACTGATTGAAGGCAAATTCCCGGATTACGAAGCGGTCATCCCGATCGGCGCCGATAAGGAAATGCGGGTCAACCGCGATCTGCTGCGCAACGCCTTGCAACGTGCAGCCATTCTGTCGAACGAGAAGTTCAAAGGTGTGAAACTCGACATCAATCCCGGGGTGATCAACATCGTGGCACACAACCCGGAACAGGAAGAAGCCCAGGAAGAAATCAGCATTGATTCAGCCATCGAAGGCATCAGCATCGGATTCAACGTCAACTACCTGTTGGAAGCCCTGTCAGCACTCCGCGAAGAAACGGTGCTGATCAAACTCCGTGACGGCAACTCTTCAGCTCTGGTCCGCGAGGCCAGCCATGAGCGTAGCCGACACGTGGTCATGCCTCTGCGTCTGTGATGCATCTGACCGAACTGCAGGGCGCCAACCTGCGCTGTTTCACCGAGTTCTCTTTAACGCCCGTTTCGGGCGTTAATCTTTTGCTGGGTGAAAATGGCGCCGGTAAAACCAGTATCATTGAGGCCATCCATATCCTCGGCTATGGTCGAAGCTTCCGTGGCCGCATTCGGGATGGCTTGATTAAACAAGATTCAAGCACTCTGCAAATCACCACCCGTTGGCAGGATGAACAGGGCGCACTGCATCAGGCCGGCTTGCAGCACAGTGGCAATGACTGGCAGGCGCGCCACGATGGCAGCGATGTTGATAATCTCAGCCAGTTCTGTAGCCATTTTCCGGTGCTCAGCTTTGAGCCAGGCAGTCACGCCTTGATCTCAGGAGCCGCCGAAAACCGCCGCCGCTTCGTGGACTGGGCATTGTTTCACGTGGAACCGGATTTTTTCCCACAATGGCGGCGATTCAATCGCGCCCTGAAACAACGTAACGCCTTACTGAAAACACAACCCCAACCCCAGACGTTGGCGGCTTGGGATAAAGAATATGCGGAATCCGGGGAAGCCATCCATTTTTATCGACAGCGCTATCTGGACACTCTGAATCCGGGGTTTCACGCCCTGTGCCAGGAATTCCTTCCGGAATGCGGGCCGGCGGCCCTGACCTACAGTGCAGGCTGGCGTCATACCCAAATGAGCCTTTTGGACGCGCTGCGTTTGAACCAGGATCGGGACTTGCTGACTGGATTTTGCGGGGTTGGGCCACACCGGGCTGATTGGCAAGCCAACTTAAACGGGCAACTGCAGCAAGAGCACTTTTCGCGCGGCCAAGCCAAGCTTCTGGCGCTCGCCGCACTGCTGGTACAAGCGCAGCAGTTTGTGGCTGAAAAGAACTTTTGGCCCATCCTTTGTTTTGACGACCTCGCCTCTGAACTGGATACCAGCCACTTCCTGCGGGTCCTGCAATGGTTGTCTCGAACACAGGCCCAGATCTGGATCAGTGGTACCGAAATCCTGCCCATCTATTCGCAAATCTTCCCAGCATTAAAGTTGTTTCACGTGGAACAAGGACGGGTTTCAGCCGCGCAATAAGGATGGCTGGGAAAGCGGATTTGGTGTATAATCAAAGCCTTGCCTATTTTATTAAAATAGCCATATAAAACAAACGCTTGAAGCGCTCTTTCGGAGTTTAAACGATCGCATGACGGAACAAGAACGCACCGGTTCGGAATCGACCTACGATTCCAGTCGCATTACCGTCCTTCGGGGCCTGGAAGCCGTCCGCAAACGGCCGGGCATGTACATCGGCGATGTCCACGACGGCACCGGTCTGCATCACATGGTGTTCGAGGTGGTCGACAA